>NZ_JAMPKB010000009.1:0-126919 GCF_039961925.1 Trichocoleus sp. DQ-U1
CAAATCTTGTCAGCACAGCGTTATGAAGCAAAAGCTAAACAAGCGGAACAACGCTCGGATTTTATCCGGCAATGGCTTGATCCAAGGTGAATTCCCTGCGACAGTGCCGCTAGACGTGAGTGAGGAATCAGAGGAGAGTGCAGACGGAAATGGAAATTCGCCTTAAGTTTTACAGCACAATCAAGCGTTTAGAGTATTAACTGTTTCAAAAGTGGTCAAGAAGAGGAGAGTTGGTGCTGGTGAGCATCATTCGACATCCTGTTCCTTTTGGTCGGGAGTGCTGCGATGTATTTAGGAGTAAAGTGCTAAGAGTTTATATAGAATCAGCGATTACATCCCGATTTCTGTACCCAAACTTTTTTCAGCAAGTTTTTGCAACATAACCTAGAAAGTTGCTCTAGGAATCTAGGAAATATTATTAATGTGAGAATACTTCAAACCACGTTAGGATGAATACAGGATAAGGAAGCTGCTGTAGAACTTTAACTTGTTAAACGTGCGGCTTTCTATCTAGAAACTACACCTTTTGGTATTAAGATTGGGTTACTGAATCTCTTCTCCTTACTGCCGTTAGATGCCTTTTCTAACACGGCTAAATTAAGGAAACTCCTCATGTCAGTACCCAAAGCTCCTCATCAGCCGATAAAAAATCGACTTCTTGCCGCTTTGCCAGCTTCGGAGTACGAACGCCTACTTCCCTACCTAGAACTCGTCTCGCTCCCACTCAGCCAAGTCCTCTACGAACTTGGCGAACCTATTGAATACGTTTATTTTCCCCATCACGCAATTGTTTCTTTAGTCTGCGTGATGGAAGATGGCTCGACTGTCGAAGCCGGTCTGGTGGGCAATGACGGAATGGTGGGTCTCCCCATAATTTTAGGAGGCAACAAAACGAGCAACCGAGCGTTTGTGCAGGTCGCAGGCAATGGCATGAGAATGAAGGCAGAGCAGCTCAAATCTGAGTTTAACCGGGGAGGGGCACTGCAAAGCCTGCTATTGCGCTATACGCAAGCTTTGCTGACTCAGGTTTCTCAAGGAGTCGCCTGCAACCGCCTGCATACGATAGAAGAGCGACTTGCCCGGTGGCTGCTAACCGTTCAGGAGCGCGTGGAATCAGACGAGTTTACCCTCACTCAAGAATTTATCGCCCAGATGCTAGGCACGCGCCGTTCTGGCGTTACAGTAGCTGCGGGCACCCTTAGCAAAGCGGGAACGCTCCGCTACAGCCGTGGCAAAATCACCATTCTGAATCAAGGCGACTTGGAGGCGATCTCCTGCGAGTGTTATGGGATTATCAAAGCCGAGTTCAGTCGGTTGCTTGGCACTGAGCACAGTTAGATGGTATTGCACAGATGCGGCAGAAACCAAAAGCCTGGAGCGAGAGGTGGGCTGAAGAACGAATGACCCGCGCATCATTACAGATTTGATTAAGCGGTTTGACACGGTCAAGGATTTGGAGAAGCAGTAGTCTGCCCGATTCTAGGGGAAACTTGAGAAAATTAACTGCGGGACTATGCCGAAGATCCCAAAGTGCGATCGCTGTCTCGACTTTCGACCCTCCTAACGGGTGAAGCTAGAATTCGGAGCGCCGAATTCTAGAGAGCGAGCGATCGCCGCCTCGATCTTCGACCCTCTGTTGAACCTCTTGAACTGAGGTCACAAAAGGAATGAGGTTTGTTGATGACGCTCCTGTGCAGCAACCAACTTATGAGAGTAAATCAGCGCCCCTGCTGGAGCAACGATTCATACCAGAGTCAAAGCTAAGGCTGCTGGATTGTCATCCAATGTTTACGACCAGGTGTATTTACTGTCAGATGCTCTTTGATAGGAAGAACTCCCCTTCAGCTCATTGGGATTGCTTCAGGTGCGGGTGGGGAGATAATAATCTGTGAGCGATTGCACTGATGTTTTCATCGTGAGTCAAACTCCAGCGGGTGGCCTAGTGGAGTTGTCCGCTAAGGTTATCGACGCTTAAAAGTGTTAGTGTAAATTCCAAAAATCGCGAGTAAAGTTTCAGGTCGCTACATATTATGAGCCGTATCAGTACTTCCGAGAAAATCAACCCAGTGGGTAGCGGTAAATATGGAGCCAAACAACGGCCCAAGAGTGAGTGACGCATTCTCTCCTCATAATAAATAAAACATCCGGGCTAACAAGCCCTTGACACTTGAATTGGCTAAAGGTTAGACTCTATAGCAGCACTAATTAAATATCCAATCCCAAAAAGGGCGACTCTTTATTGAGTCGCCCTTTTTTGCTTTTTGGCCAAAACAAACTGCTATCAAACTGTTAGTAACTTAGCTCAAATAGCCGTGATAAATATTACTAACAAATATTTATCACGTTGGGGAAATAACTTAAATCTTAAACCGGATATATTGAGCGCTTTTCCAGCTTTTACATTCGTAAAAAAATAGAGCTATTTGGGATAAATTGAATGCCACACATCCCAAGGGACCACATAATCATTGCTGTCTCAACTTCTGACCCTCCTGGCTAGTGAAGCTAGAATTCGGAGCGCCGAATTCTAGCTTCACTCGTTATCTAGACTTTCAACCCTCTGTTGAACCTCCTGAAATGTCGGTACAAAAGAGAATGAGGTTTGTTGATGAGGATCTGGTATTGGAGCAACCAACTTATGACGGCAGACCAGTGCCCATGCTGGAGCAACGATTCACACCAGAAGAAAAGCTAGAGCTGCTGGATTATCACCCGCTGTTCACTGGCAGGTGTCCTCAGTGCGAAATGCCCTTTGATATGAAGAACCCACCCTCAGCGCATTGGGAGTGCGCCCACTGTGGTTGGGTAGATAATACTCTGTGAGTGATCGCTCCTGAGAGACTTATTCACCAACAAAACGCTTGGGGCTTTCACCACTAGGTCTGGAGTGTGCCAACCTTAGTTTCGACTACGACGATCTGTGTCATAGAGGCACTGGCAGCTTTCTGAGATTGAATTGCAGATTGGGATTATAAATCCGATGCTGGGCTTACAGGTTATTCGTCCTGACAATTGGTGAAAACCAATACATCCTGCAAGTGCGTTGGAAAAACCTGGAAGACCACACGGTTGGTTTCCGACAATCACTGGATTATCAAAAATAGCGTCTCCTGCTGCACCATTTTTATGAGCGGAGCCATTGGCGATCGCCGAACATGATGAAAGGCCCGCAAATAATGGAGTCTAATAGTTTGCCTCCGCAGACTTAGTTTGTGTAACCCGTAATTCTATTCGCTACGGCTTAACCAAAAGTATCGAAACGTTTATACCTTGTTTTGGAGGCGATTTTTGAGTGTTGAAAGAGCCATAGCCCTGTCTCTATCTAGATTTAGAGAAGTAAGTTCAAGCAAATTTACTGAAGCATATAGTAACTTTTAACCTACTGGACTAAAACCAAAGCCTCTATAGTTCTAGTTCTTAGGATGTTTTGTCCAACCGGCGACATTAATGTATTATCTGGAACTAATAATTTGTTCTTAAAAATTTGTCAATCAATAGGTTTATCCTCATTTTCCAAACTTAAATATGTTTGGGGATTGAATTCACCTCTAAGAATTTGCTCCAATGTTTCCGAACGCGAAGAGAGTCCTCGCTGACTTTTAATAATTTCTAGGTTATCAACTGCGGTTTGGGTCAATGAGAAATTACGAGGTGCTTTCACCTCTTCGTAGAAAATTGGCTGCCCCCGACGGCACGCCACCCCTTTGTGTTTCGCTTTCTTGCCCCTTTTCGTCATAAGTTACATCCTAGCTTGCGAGCGATTACTAGCTTCATTTTTTTTTAACGCAACTATAAGTATGTATGAATGAGCTGGGATTAGCAGACACCTGGAGACTTTTATTACAGATTTGCTAAACCGCTAAGGTTCAATCAGCGACGAGGCTCCGTTTATGCGTAAAAACGGCTAAAAATGTCTGTAATAAGCTATTACAGGTGTTTTATTACAGATTTCGACATAAGCTCAAAATTTTTGCACACAAAAAACCAGCTATTTTATAACATTAAATTTATAAAAATTATCTGATTTAATTAATAATTAAACTTGAAAAGCCTTGCTAGTTAACCACTGTACAGATTTATGCTGTTTGAAAAAATGGCTTTCTCCTCAAATCAAGCCAGCATTTTTATGTCGTCGTAAGTGATAGAGCATTCCAGAACGCAAGTCTCCTCCCCGTTGATATCATAATCGGGCGAGTAGAGTAAAGGTAGTTTTTCTGTAATAAGAAGGATATAATATGATTGTCTATAATTTGGTTTGCTATTGCTTATAAACTAAATTATAGCCACAAAATTTATTGTAGAGGCAACGTCAAAGATGACTGCAACTCCCGGCTTTAAAAAAATCAAGCAAAAGATAAGTGTTCCCGCTTTTGAGGAGCCAATATCAGATAGACCGCCCCAAGATTTAAGGGAACTCGTTAACCTTTTTTTAAAGTACAACCCCGACTTTCAGGCTGCTAAACTCTATGCAACATTAACTAGATATGTAGTTCCAGCCCTGGGCGGTAAAAAGCCGAAGGGTGAGAGAGCTAGCTCTCAGGAAAAAGACTCAGCCTTGCTTTTCTTGAGTACGCAAAACTTATCCGTTTTAACTACCATAGAAGCAAGCCTAGAAACTTACTTTGAGTTAAAAAAAATCAAGAATAGTGCAAGATACAATCCCAAAAGTGTTTTAAACGCCTTATTATCTTGGGCTAAAAAACAAGACTTCGTTTCTGTAGGGTTCGATCCAGAAAAAGAAATTGTTCTATTCCGACATACTAGAGTCAATCTCCAAGATAATCCAGAAGCTACGCATAGCATTAAGAGAGTACCGGGTAAATTTCAACAACTAGGAATGCCTGAAGACTATGTGGTGATAGGACAACCGACAGAAACCGCTATCAAGAAAGCCAGGAAACAAATTCTCAAAATCCTTCTAAAGAAACCGACCAAAAGGTTAGCAATCGCTTTACTATCAATTCCGTTAGAGTCAATCACACCAAAGCTGGTATTAGCGAATGAACAATTAGAAAAAGAGATTGAAGAGTTTGTAAATTTTTCCAAAAATAAACTCAAGAGAAGTGAGACTACAATCCAGAGCCAAGTTTGCCAATTTCTTCAAATTTTAAACTGGATGAAATCCACAAAACCATTAAGCGAATTAAAATTAACATCGATTATTCCATCTGTTCGTTTACCACAATCAATATTAATCAGCGAGTTTAGAAACCAAGAAAATATAGGCAATGCATTATGGATAGCCAAAGGAGAAGCTGAGGAATTAGTTCAACAAGTAAAAAAACAAATTGAATGGACGCTAGAGCTTTATTTTAGGAAGGGAACTCAAGCTGGAGCTAACTCTAAGGTTAATACGACCAAAGCGTTAGTGAATCTCTGTAAATGGCTCTATCACGACCAGACAGAAGATTTTGCTAGAGAACGTGGGTATCGGGATATACCTTTTATCGCGGTAATTCGCCAGATGGGAAATGATTTAACTAAGGAGCATAATGACAGCGGTGATTATGCCAAATACAGAAGAGAGAAAAAGGAGAAAATGATCCCTTGGGAGCTTCTGTTAAAAGCAAGCCATTTAGCATTTGTTAAGTTAGAACAAGACTATAAATATATGCTGGGAAAAAAGGCAAATGGCGAATTAAGGGTAAGGAAAACCTATCGCGGGGACTCGGCAATTATTCGTGATTTTCAGAACGCTTTGATACTGGCGATCGCTACAGCTGTACCTCCCAACCGCTCAAAAGTTTATTATCAGATGGAGCTGGGAGATAATCTGGTAAAAGGAGCCTATATTGCCTCTGGGGTATTTCGGAATATCGATGATCTATCGGCAGAAGAGGCAAAAAATGCTGCCTGGTGGTTCCGATTGGCACCAGGTGATGGAAAAAGAAATACCATCAAGCGTGAAGGCTGGGAAGTCCCCATTCCAAATTTGAGGTTTATAACAGGTAGAACGCTTTATGAATACCTTGAGGAATGGATTAACAACTGGCGTCCTTTATTGAAGCCAAAGCATAACTTTCTTTACACCACCGAAAACGGCAATGGTAGACCCATAGATTCCAGTAATTATGGTCAGAGATTTTTCCGTACAGTTCGCCGACTTGTGGGGAAGGGAGTCAATCCTCATTTGACGAGAAGCATGATCATTACCCATAGCTATGAAGTAGGTATGACTGATGCCCAAAGGCGGAGCCTTGCTGGCTGCCAGCAACACCTTCTCTCAACTCAGGAAAACACCTACAACGAGATTGAGCAACTCAAAGCGCTACAGCCAGCACTGGATATGACTGCACAGTTTGCCAATAAGGTGTATCAAGAGCTTCTTTTAGATCCGACGTTGCAAGGAATTTAAATGGAAAAGTCTGGCAGATAGCGATCGCTCTCGTCATCTAAATTTCAACCGCAATTTTTCTCGAATTGTTATCTTGGGATCTGGCAGCACGGAAAGTAGGACGATACGTGCTTTCCGTGAAGCTGGATTTCTACACGGGTCCGTTCGATCGATAGTAGAGCGCGATCGCCTCCTGCTTCTTGATCAGGTGAGTTGTATTGCAATTAGCGACCTCAGCCACAACCGTAACCTAGACGCGATCGCCGACTGCTTCTTTTCTTTATCAGGCGAGTTGCACAGCATCTTAGATATGCAGCTCCCTTAAAGTAGTTGGCAACGTCTCGGAGCGCCGAGATATTGATCCGTTGCACGGCATCTTAGATATGCGGCTCCCTTAAAGTGGTTGGCAACGTCTCGGAGCGCCGAGATATTGATCCATTGCACGGCATTTTAAACGTGCGACTTCATTGAAAACGTCTCGGAGCGCCGAGATATTGATCCATTGCACGGCATTTTAAACGTGCGACTTCATTGAAGCCGTTCAGGGAGTTGTGGACATAGCAATGGTTCGGCGCGGGAAATCAATCGAGTAAGCCTTCTTTAAAGAAGAGTCGCAACAGTGTAAAAGTCAGTAACCGCCACCCCTGTGGCTCCCGACCTGGCCGAGAAAGTGGCCCCTGCTCCCCCTGAACCAGTAGCAGCGGTTAAATACTTGGGGATACATCAACTCCAAGTACGAAGCCAATATATGGGAAAACGACTAGCCACCCACTGACATAGGCTGACAGCAGGTGACAGCAAGTGACATTGAATGACATTGGATGACATTGGATGACATTGGGTGTCATTGGAAAACTATCAATTATTTGCATTTACCAGCAGTTCGATTATGAGAAAGCAAAGAGTATGGCACAGTGACTGGATTGGAGCTGATATCAACCTGGTTAGCTAGCGTCCCAATCGATTCCAGCGTATGGTTTCCGAGGGTCGGCGTCTTTGGGATCTGTGCTGCGCGCTCGCTTCCTCAACTCTCGAATTCCTGGCGACAGATTCTGCAATTTCCAATACACCGCCATTCCTGGTCGCTTGCTGATCCAATTTCCAATTTCCAATTTTCAATACCTAAAAACCTCGTTCGCATCCAAGGATGGATTATGTCTGGATGTCTGGATTTCTGAAATTTCTCGGTTTTCCAGCTATCGGCGGCACTTTGGCTAGTACGAACCGACTCTCTCGGCGCAACGCGCGCTCGACGAAACAGCACCCGAAGATGCTGAAGGTTCCCTGGAAGTCGAGCTGAATGAGGAGACGCAACCCACGCCCTCACCGTCAGCCTCACCTTCCCCCAAGCCCACTCAGAGAAATGAATCCGGTTTTTTTATGGGAAGTCGGAGACTCGTTTGGCTTTACCGCGATCGCGCTCGCTCCGAATTCTTGATCAGACGAGTTTCATTGCAATAACGACCTCAGCCTCGACCGAAACCAAGGGGCGATCGCCTCCTGATTCTGATTCTTAATCAGGCGAGTTGCACAGCATCTTAAATATGCGACTCCCTTGAAGCAGCTGGCAACCAATTCGGAGCGCCGAATTCCTGATCCGTAGCACCGTATCTTAAACGTGTGGTTCCATTGAAGCCATTCAGGGATATTACGAAAAGCTTACTCCGGTGGCGTTATAACACATTTTTAAGAGTAAGTATGCCTTCATACGCTGTCTGCGGGTTTGAGATCGCGGCAGGTAAGCCTCAAGTATATCCGCCGAAATTTACACAAGCTTTGTGTCATCAAGTCTACTGACAATTTGCTTGATTCAGATGATGGCACCGCTGATGGAAGCGATCGCCACCACCGTTCAAGGTAGCAATCGCGGCTTATTGGAGTCGCCAACCATGTGCCATCAAATCTGCTGACAATTTGCTTGATTCAAATTCAGATGATGGCACCGCCGATGGAAGCGATCGCTACCTTAGACAGCAGTAGAGATGTGACTGGGAGCCAGCTGTTATTGTGAGGTCGGCTCCAATGCAAGGGATTGAACTTTCGCCTGCACCGACTCTGGCATGAATCCAATTATCAGACTGAGCAATTTAGCTTTAGACTCCAAGGGCACTGCCATCAGGAGTGCTTCAAAAGTCTTCCAACCCGACGCCTTTGCTAGCTGTATTACCTGAGAGAGCGCATCGTTGGGAGAATCTTCCAAGACCACCGGCAAGTAGCTCTCAGCTAGCCAAAGTTCGTCTTCAGTTAACGGCTCAAAATTATTAGGGTTGCTATATAGGGTCTTTAATAGGAACCCTAATATTTTTTTGAGGATTTTCCAACCCCTTACCTCACTTACCTCCTTAGCACGTTGGCTAACTGTACCTTGAGTAATTCCCGCAGCGGCGGCTAAAGTGACTTGGGTTATTTTCTCCCCAGTTTCGGTGAGTTGCTTGAAAGCTTGTAGCAACGTCCAGCGCCCCTGTTGGGTAGCATTGCCCGCTTGGGGAGTGATGGTAAAAGCATCCACCTGTTTGATTGGCACCCCTAAGAAACTGAGGTCGTAATCGCCACAGAAGTAATACGTGAGTTGTTCGGTTGGTCGGAGATAGGAGCGCAGGCGTCCCACAGCTTGAATGATTTCTCCCTGCGTGTGAGCGTCTACAAACGCTTGGAACTCCGGATCGGGGTTATCCCTATCTAAAGCCACGTACCGACCTGTAAGCGTCTGGTAGAGGGCTTGCAGGTGTCCTAAATTCTGGTAGGGAATCCCAAAAGAAGCGATCGCTTGGCACTCCATAAAATCATTTGAGCCTCTGGAATCCACAAACCAGCGTCCTTCCCCCGCTGAAGCCTGTATTCCCCAGTCTAAGTAGCCAATGCTTTCCGGGTAGCGAGAACTTAGTTCAGATTTAATCGCTGCGACTCTGGCTTTTAGAGAATCTGAGCGGTCTTTACCCAGCTGCCCTAAACCTGGGACATGAACAATCTGTAGGTTCTGGTGGTTGGGTAGTTCCTGCTCAATGACTAAAATGTCTGCGGGATCGATGTTTAATGCTAATCCCAGGTACTGGGGGCTAGCAGTTGCATCCAGGTAGATGTTGAATTGAGCAGCCGCTACAATCTCGCTATGCCTGTCGTCGCGAGTGAAAATAGCGAGGAGTCCATAGTTGCACCGGAAAGCCCCTCGCTCTCCACTCCAGACCTTGAGGAATGGCACTAACCAGTTGAGTAAAGTTGACTGATTGAGCTGCTCAACCAGCTCTGATGGCTTTCCTCGAAACTTTCGTCTGAGGCGATCTGGCAGATCAGCCATTTCTACACCGTGTTTTTTGGTGAGGTCTAGCAGACTTAAATCGGGTTTTAAAGCGGCTTCAAGCTCCTTAATGATGTTCAGCAAATCATCGGGTGGATTGGGCAGTAAGGCTCGGATAGCCGCGTCATCGAAGCCGTGATGAGGTGCTTTAGTCTCGCCATTCAGAAGCGGGCGCAGTTTTAGCCGTAAAGGTTTTAAGGATTCGTAGATGTCAGGCAGTTGGCTCTCCACGTATCCCATCACTTGCTCAAAATCGAGGAGCTTTACATTAACCAAGGTCATCGGTTGGATGAGCGTTGACGCTTCATCCCAGAAAGCACCTGTGGTTGAATAATAAAAGTCATCCGTTTGCGGCGCAGAGTTGGGATGGGCGCGTAAGCGATTTGATTCAAAAGCTTCCCGGCGCTGGCTCCGGAATCCAAAGCCGTCCCCACTACTGCCTCTGCAAGCATCCCGTAAATGGCAAGTCCCGCAGATCGGCGATTCGCTGCCTTCAATTCCGGGAAGATTCTTGCCACGGAGTGCCGCAAATAGGGGTTGGCGGTGGCAATTGCCTGCTGTGTCTGGTTGTTCGCCCTTTTGAGGCCACACAATCCAGTCCCGACCTAAAGGCGTTTGATAGCTGGAGTCTCGCTTCATTCCAGCATTCCGCACAGGTACGTCAGTGTAGTTGGCTTCGATTACATCTGTGGTCGGGTTGCGATGGTTACTGGCAAAGTAAAGTAATTTCTCCACATCGAAATCATCTGGGTTTGCGGTTCCGGCTGTGTGAGATTTCCCTTGACCCGGTCCTGACTTGTCGAGAATATGTTTGTAGCCTTTAGAGACAGCCTCTTCCCAGATTTGCTTTCGTTGTCCCTCTTGGTAACGGACAGTTCTCAAATCTTTGCCGCCGCATTCTTTGAAACTAGGCAGAGCGCCCGGTACATAATTTACAACGACTGGCTTGGATTGTGTTGCGCGATCGCCTCCTGGGCCGTGAGTTGTTACATCGGGTACAGAATCCAGAACAACTGGTTTGGATTGTGTTGATTTTGGTGCCGGTGTTGGTCTTGATGTTTCAGTTGGGTTCGGTGCTGGTATTGGTTTTGGTGCCAGTGGCGTGCCAAATCCTTTGAAAGATTTACCTAAGCGCTGCCCAAAGTTTCGGAATAAGTCTGCAACTCCTTCCGAGAGTTGATTAAGGTTGTGGGCGAGTGCCTCGAATTCCGCCCATGTGATTATCTCAATTTCATCCCCCCGACGAGCGGCTAGCAACTCATCAATGTCGAGGTCTTTTTTACTAACTTGACCCCACCACGCAACGTGCAGCTCATAGCCTTGTTTCTTCAACTCGGCATGAGTCCGCCGATATTGGCGCATCACATTTTTGTTGGCGATCGCTCCCGCATCCGGGTACAGAATCGGAGAGGGTGCCTCTACGATTTCTGACTCTAGTTGAACTAGGGTAGCTTTTAGGGCTTCTGGTGAAGACGCAAAGTTTCCTCCCGCGGCACCAATGGTAATTTGACCGGATAACTGGGCGGTAATTTGGGGTTTCAGAATCCCTTCAACTAACCCAATTCCTTTGCGTGGCTCACCGGCTGGACGGCAGCAGGTTAAGGGTAGTTCACCATTGGTTAGGTGAGCAGTGGCACCGTTGGGACGCAAATTTTGATTAAAGCTGGTGGCCCAACGATATTTACCTCCATTGTCGGCATTGTCCACTCGGAGCTGCCAACCCACGATTTGCCCTTTTGCATTCCAAGCTGGACAGAGCAACCCCGCTTGGGGGTTCGTCAGACTTCGCCCGTCGATGTTGACCCCTGCGAGTCGATGGCTTACAGGCGTGTCTAACTTCTGCCACTTGTAGACGCTCCGAAACATTCCCGCTTGAATCTGTTCGTCGCTTAGTCCTCGCTGGTGTAGGTTCTGCTTGTGCTGTGGGGAAAGCTGGAGTTGACCGAGTAATTTCCGGATTTCTCGGTCGCGGTCAGGTTCGCTCAGTAGCTGCGATCTCTGAGCGCGTTCTGCATCCAACCGGCGTTGTTTTTCAGTTTCTCGTTGTTGTCGCCATTCCTCCCGCTGCTGTTCGGATGCGGCTTCGATTTCGGCTTTTTGGACCCACATTCCGAAGCCGAGTTTGTCCTCACCCCGGAAAATGTAATCAGGTGGGTTAGCAACGCTATCGCGGCAGTGAATGAGCTGGGTAGCAACGCTTTGGCGGCAATCTTTGCGGGCACCGCTACAGACCGGGCAATTTCCTTTAAGGAGTGTAAATCCTAGTCTCATGAGGCTACCCCCCCGAAGATTGCAGGTTGATCGCAAATCTCCTCAAGCAGATTTAGTAAGTAAGCTCTGCCAGATGGTTCTCGACTCTTTAGGTCAACCATCCAATGCCAGCACTGGATAACATTCCGAATGACTTCGCATTCCTGCTGGGTGAACGGTTCTGGAATCTGCAATCCAGACTCAAAATGAATTAACAAAAGTCTTGGACGGTCGCCTACGGTCCGGTTGGGCGCTACACGTTCCACCTTCATCGTTGCTTGAGCTGGCTTTAGCAGTGCTAGCCGTGGTGACTCACTTTTGATGCACGGTGCTGCCGAAGTTTCTGCAACTTCCCGGCTCTTTGATGGGGCTGAGGGATCAAGAGGCGATCGCTCGAATGTAGAGGGCGGCGATCGCCTTTCATCAGAAGCTACTGTAACTAGGCCGAAATTCTGGAGGAATAACCTTGAACAATCCCCAGTAAGTTTATCGGGATTGTGAGGTAATAGTGCGAAAGAAAAGTTTTGCCTAAAAAATCTGTCCGACATATCATTAAAGAAGATCCCATCAACCCGTTATTTATGGGAATGGGTCTTGCTAGTCCACTGCAATCGGTTTTTGGTCGCCAAACTTTCGGCCGTTGCGTGGGTGGATAATAAAGAATGAACGCCAGTGGCTTAGGCTACTGGCGTTCTGTTTTGGTGACTGAATGAATCCAGTGGTCTGAATAGTTTGCGAGGGCAGGGCGGAGCCATTTCAGACTCGCACACATCTAGATGATTTGCTGCGTCTGGCAAGCGATTAAGTTGATTAATCTTTATACTTTGCGTAAATCGAATGGGTCGCTTTTGTGCCATCTGAGTTCTCCCGTCTGACTTTTTGCTCCTCAGCTAATTATAGGGGTAGAAGCGCTGTCGATCGCCTGCTGTCCCCGTTACAAGAAATTCTGTAAAAATCTACTCAGTTACGATCCTTCAATTAGTTAATGAATAATCAATGTATCGCGAAAGCACTTTATAGGATTTGAAGGGGCTGTGGGTTCAAGTGAAGATCGTTGCAAAAAAATTGATGGGTTAATCATTGCTTGCTGCTCAATTCAAATCCTGAGTGGACATTGAAATCGCCTTAGTCTGTGCTGAGGCCTTAGAGTTCGTTAAGCTTCCACTCAGCTCAACCCTATCAGGGGTTGTTAGATACAGAGATAGGTTGTGATGGTAAGGGCGCATGGGTAGTGCCATCACTTGAGTAGGTGTAATCGCTAATTCAGTAGCTGCGATCACTCTCCCTCAAGTACCAATGGTGTAAATACTGCCTAATGCTCTTTTGCCAAACTGGGGCGAACCTTGATTTTGTGTGAGTTGAAACAACGTAAACTTGTCTAATTTTCCGAAAGTGACAGACGAGCGTTAGATAAAAACTGATAAAAAATGGCCTCAAACCTAGACAGAGAAAAACTTCCAGTTGGAACGAGTATAAATCCAGTATTTGCAAGGATTTCAGGCATTTTTTAGTCATCAACCCCTTTCTTTTACTCAAAGAGGTTTTTAGCCTTTGAAGGAGCTAGAAAATGTCTAATTCCTAGTAACGGGTCGTAAGAATTATCAGTACCAATGGTGCTGTCATCGTCACACCCATTGAATTCAGTTCCTAAGTTGCAAATTCTGACGGTAAGTTTTGGCATTGGTAAAGACTAGGCATCACTTAGCACTAATCAAGATACGTTTACCCTGGCAAGAAGGATAAATTTCTCATTTGAGAATGTTGGAATGATCCAGAATGGCTGGAAAACCTAAACAGAGGATTCAGACTCTAAGTGTGAGGAAGTATATTCATGAAGCGTACCTGTCTGACAGGCGTTAACTCAGCTCATAAAATTCATCGGGAGAGGTTCAATGATTGCCATACCTGGAATTGCCTTCCATTGCAAAATCTATGAGAGTTCAGCATCTCTAGTGTATCGGGGCATCCGAGTGCAAGATCAGCGATCGCTCGTAGTTAAGCTACTCAAGCAAGATTATCCCTCTCCCCAAGAACTGACACGCTACAGGCAAGAATATGAAATTACCCGTTCTCTCAATCTGGAAGGCGTTGTTAAGGCATACAGCCAGCAAGACTATCAACGCACACTCGTCATTCTCTTAGAAGATTTTGGTGGAGAGTCTCTAGAGCAATGGATGCACAAGCGACCAGAGACTTTCTGCCCGATGCCCTTAGCTACTTTTCTACCGCTTGCGCTCGACCTGACAAACATTCTAGGCAGAATCCATGCCGCCAATGTCATTCATAAAGATATCAATTCAGGAAACATCGTTTTCAATCCAGATACTGGCGTTGTTAAAATTATTGACTTTGGAATTGCTACCCAATTTAGCCGTACAAATCCGACGTTTAAGAGCCATTATGGTTTAGAAGGAACTCTTGCCTATTTGTCTCCAGAGCAAACAGGACGCATGAACCGTTCGCTCGATTACCGCACTGATTTTTACTCGCTTGGTGTGACGTTCTACGAACTTCTAACTGGACACCTGCCGTTTCCAACAACGGACATCCTTGAGCTAGTTCATTGTCATATTGCCAAACACCCTGTTCCGCCCCATGAACTGAATGCAACGATTCCAAAACCCGTTTCAGATATTATTTTGAAACTGATGGCAAAAAATGCAGAGGATCGCTATCAGAGTGCTTGGGGTATCAAAGCAGATTTAGAAACAGGTTTTTGCCAGTTCGCAGAAACAGGTCAAATTGACAGTATTCAACTGGGTATTCAAGACGTTTGCGATCAGTTTCAAATTCCCCAAAAATTGTATGGACGCGAAGCAGAGATTGAAGCATTATTAGCAGCATTTGACAGAGTAGCGGGAAGGGGGAATGAACAATTGAGACTGAAGAATGAAGAAAATCCTGAATTCAAAGTCGAGTTGATGTTGGTATCGGGCTACGCTGGGGTTGGTAAATCAGCATTAGTACAGGAACTCTACAAACCTATTAGTGCAAAGCGCGGTTATTTTGTCTCTGGTAAGTTTGACCAATTTCAGTGCAATATTCCCTACAGCGCGATCGCAGATGCTCTGCAAAAATTAGTGCAGCAATTGCTCAGTGAGCCAGATGAGCATCTGCAACAGTGGCGATCTCAGCTTTTAACAGCTTTGGGAACCAACGGACAAATTATTATTGATATCATCCCGGAAATTGAGTTAATTATCGGCAAGCAGTCGCCCGTACCAGAAGTTGGAGCAACTGAAGTTCAAAATCGCTTTCATCGAATTTTTGGGCAGTTTGTGCGGGTGTTTTGTTCAGAATCACATCCCCTGGTGATCTTCTTAGATGATTTGCAGTGGATAGACTCAGCAACGCTGAAGTTAATCGAGTTGATGCTGCTGGATGAGCAAACCCAATCCCTATTTTTGATTGGAGCCTATCGAGATAATGAAGTAAATCCAACGCATCCATTAGCATTAATGCTAGAGAGACTGCGAAAACAAGGGGCAGTACTTCAGGAAATTACCCTAACACCATTAACGCTTGAACCGTTAAGTCAGTTGATTGCCGAGACGCTACATCGGAATGCAGACACCGTTCGTCCATTAGCTGAGTTAGTTTTGCGTAAAACTGAGGGTAATCCGTTCTTTGTCAGTGAATTTTTGAGAATGCTGCATAGCGAAAATTTATTAACCTTTTATGCTGAAGGCTTAAGCTGGCAGTGGAACATAGCTCAGATCCAAGCCCAAGATATCACTGATAATGTTGTGGAGTTAATGCTTCACAAGTTGAATAAACTAGCAGAAAATACACAGCAAATTCTCCGGTTAGCTGCTTGCATCGGCGCTGAGTTTAATTTAGATACTCTATCGATTGTTTGTGAAAAATCACATGAAACGGTTTTTAAAGATTTACTAATAGCCATACAAGTTGGATTAATTCAACCTCTATCTGAATTAGATGAAAACTTGTTAATTCAAGAGTATAAGTTCTTGCATGATCGCGTGCAGCAAGCCTCATATACCTTAATCCATGAGTCGCAAAAACAAATTGTTCATTTACAAATTGGTCGCAATCTCCTCGGAAAAACTTTACCAGAGAAACTATCAGACCGACTGTTTGAAATTGTCGATCATCTTAATCATGGAATTGAGCTTGTCACAGATCAACTAGAACGCAATGAAATTGCTAGATTAAATTTAATCACAGGACAGAAAGCAAAAGCTGCGATCGCCTATAGTGTGGCTCAAAACTATTTAGCCAGAGGTAGAGCATGGCTGGCAGACTCCAGTTGGCAAACTAACTATGAGCTGACCTTAGAGTTATATACAGAAACAACAGAAGTCGCGTATTTGTGTGGCGAGTTTGAGCAGGTAGAATCCTGGGCGGCGCTCGTTTTACAAGAAGCCAAAACCATTTTCGACATCGTGAAAGTTTACGAAGTCAAAATCCAAACCGATATCGCGCAGAACCAGCTATTAAAAGCAATAAATACTGGATTGCTAGTGTTACAGAAATTTGGGATCAGTTTTCCCGAAAAGCTCAGTGAATTAGATATTCAGCTTGAAATAGACGCGATTACATCACTCTTTAGCGAGATGCCGATTGAAGAGTTGAGCTATTTGCCCCAAATGGTCGAACAAGACAAGTTAGAAGCAATGAGAATCCTATCAAGGATAACGACCGTTGCCCAAATTGCGGCTCCTAATTTGATGCCTCTATTTGCCTCTAAGCAAGTCAGCTTGTCAATTCAGAATGGAAATGCGTCTACATCTCCTGTTGCCTATGCAAACTTTGGGTTAATTCTCTGTGGGTTGGTTGGAAACATCGAGTCTGGTTACGAATTTGGGCAGCTTGCCCTAAGACTTTTGTCACAGCCACATACCCATGCAATCAAATCTCGGACTCTAACAATTGTAAGTAACTTTATTATCCATTGGAAGAAACATGTCAGGGAAACCTTGCCACAATTTCTAGAAGGCTATCAAAGTGGGCTTGAAACTGGAGATTTAGAGTTTGCTGCCTATTGTGCTCATTGTTATTGCTTTCACTCCTTTGCGGTCGGGAAAGAACTCGTGGAACTTGAACGTAATATGACCAAGTATGGTGAAGCAATCCGTCAAATTAAACAAGAAGTAGCACTTACCTGGAATCAGGTATATCAACAGTCTATCTTGAATTTAATCGGATGCTCAGTTAATCCATTCCGTCTGATTGGAGAAGCATACAATGAGGAAAGCAAACTGCCACAGCATGAAATAACAAATGATGGATTTTCAATCTTCAATGTACATTTTAATAAGCTTTTCCTATGCTATTTATTTTATGAGTACAATCAAGCAGTTCAGAACTCAGACATAGCACAAAATTATTTGCTCCAGATGACAGCTACCTTTGCTAAGGTTTTGTATTATTTCTATGATTCTTTAACTAGACTCGCAATATATCCTGAAAGCTGTGCTCAAGTACAGCCAGAAACTCTCAGAAAAGTTGCGGCTCATCAAAAAGAAATGAAACACTGGGCACACTATGCCCCGATGAATTATTTGCATAAATATTATCTAGTTGAGGCAGAGAAAGCGCGAGTTTTAGGGCGGTTGTTTGACGCAGAAGAACTTTACGAACAAGCAATTCTTGGTGCTAGAGAAAATGAGTACATTCAAGAAGAAGCCTTAGCCTACGAATTAGCTGCCAAACATTATCTGGTGCGGGGTCGGGAAAAAATTGCCCAAACCTATATGAAAGAAGCTCATTACTGTTATGAGCGTTGGGGAGCAACTGCGAAAGTGAGAGATTTAGAAGCTCGCTATCCGCAGTTATTTCCTCATTTATCCAGCGTGGCTTCCACACCAATCCGCACTACTACTGGAACTACCTCTAATACCTCACATATCGCTTTTGATTTAACGGCAGTGATGAAGGCAACTCAGGCGATTTTGAGCGAAATTGAACTAGATCAGCTGCTCCGTTCCTTGATGAAGATATTAATCGAAAATGCTGGCGCACAAACAGGATTTTTGATTTTGGAAAACTCAAGAAAATGGGTGATTGAAGCGTCTAGTGAACTTAATGAGGGTGAGAATGTCTATGCTACACAAGTGCTGCAATCTATCCCAACTGCAAATCATCTACCTGAATCAATTATTAATTATGTGATTCGTACTCATGAATCTGTCATCTTAAATGATGCTACTCGTGAAGGTAATTTTATTAATGATCCCTATATTCAACACCACCAGACTCAATCAGTCTTTTGTTTACCTCTGCTCAATCAAAGCAAGCTCACCGGTGTGTTGTATCTAGAAAATCAGTTGGCAACTGGGGCATTTACACCGGAGCAATCGCAAATTCTAAGCCTACTTTCTACGCAGGCAGCGATCGCGATCGAAAACGCCAAACTCTACTCAAAGCTCCGCGCGAGCGAAAGTCAGATGGCTCAGTTTTTAGAAGCGGTTCCCGTAGGAATTGCCGCCATTGATGCGACGGGTCGCCTTTACTATGCCAATCAATGGGGCATTCATCTCATGGGCAGAGGGATTGATCCTGCCGTACCGCCGGATCAAATCGCAGAAGCTTATCAACTTTATGTGACGGGAACGGATCAAATCTACCCTACTGAAAAAATGCCACTCATCCGGGCGTTGAACGGCGAACGCACTACGATTGATGACGTAGAAATTCGCCAAAATAACCAAACGATCCCTGTTGAGGTGTGGGGCACTCCCGTCTTTGACGAACAGGGCAATGTAGTTTATGCGATCGCAGCCTTTCAAGACATCACTGAGCGCAAACAAGCAGAGAAACTGCTAGCCGACTATAACCGAACATTGGAACAACGAGTAATTGAGCGGACTTTGCTGCTTTCGCAGGAGATTGAAGAGCGCCAACGAATTGAAAACGCCCTGCGCCAGAGTGAAGAGCAACGCAGGCTGACAATGGATTTCACCCACATCGGCAGTTGGAACTGGAATATCGTGGAGAATACAACGAACTGGAACGATAACCACGCTCGATTGCTGGGGTTGGTCCCCGGTGAAGTTGAGAGTAGCTATCAGGCATGGCGCGATCGCGTTCATCCAGAAGATATTCATCGGATTGAGCAAGCTGTTACAGCAGCTCTAGCCACTCATACCGATTTTGAAGCTGAATATCGAGCGATTTACCCAAATGGTAGTATTCACTGGTTGGTTGGCAGAGGTCGAGGCATTTATAACGCAGCCGGACAGCCTGTGCGAATGTTGGGTGTGATTCTTGATATTAGCGATCGCAAACTCGCTGAAGCTGCCTCGATTCTGGAAGAACGCAACCGCATGGCGCGAGAAATCCATGATACGTTGGCACAGTCCTTCACGGGTATTATCATTCACGCTAGGTCTGCTGCTAGCAAGATAACGGTAGACCCAGAAAAAGCTCAAGCTTACCTGGCTCAAGTACAAAACTTAGCCCGAACTGGACTCACGGAGGCACGCCGCTCTGTAGAGGCGCTACGCCGTCCATACTTATTAGAAAATAACGATCTGCTCAGCGCTTTCAAGCAACTGACAAGCCAGCTAGAATCATCTACTGGTACGACAATCGTGTGTGAAGCCATCGGTATTCCCTATCCACTACCCTCTGAGGTGGAGAATAATCTGCTCAGGATTGGACAGGAAGCCTTGACTAATGCACTGAAGTACGCCAGAGCAACCGAAATTCGCGTTGAACTGATATATCAGTCCACGCAGTGCATATTACGAATTAAAGACGATGGACAGGGATTTCCTATTGATCGTTCTTCTAGTCACAATGGCTTTGGTTTATTAGGGATATCAGAACGTGCCGCTCGCATTGGAGCACAACTCCAGATCCAGAGTACTCCTGGACAAGGAACAGAAATCGCAGTGTCCGTAAATCAGCCGGAAAAACCATCATGAATCAACCTAATACCATTCGTGTTCTGGTTGTAGACGATCACCCCGTTGTGCGTCAGGGCTTAGTCGCGATGCTGGAAGAAGCACCAGATATCCTTGTTGTTGGACAAGCTGGAAATGGTCAGGAGGCACTCGCTGTCTTTCGCCAAGAGCAGCCAGATGTGACTTTGATGGACTTGCGAATGCCCAAGATGGATGGAGTCGCTGCCATTACTGCCATTTGCACCGAGTTTCCTGCTGCTCGGATTATCGTATTGACAACTTACGAGGGCGATGAAGATATTTATCAGGGATTACGCTCAGGTGCCAAAGGGTATCTACTCAAGGATGCCGAGCCAGAAGAATTGCTGTCCGCTATTCGCGCCGTTCACAAAGGACAGAAGCATATTCCACCTCAAGTAGGTGCCAAACTTTTAGAGCGCATGGCAAGTCCAGAATTAAGCGATCGCGAGTTAGAAGTACTTCAACTCATTACAACGGGCAAGAGCACCCAAGCCATCAGCAAGGTCTTACATATTACTGAACGCACTGTCAACTTTCATATCAATCATATTTTAAGTAAGTTGGGTGTAGAGGATCGCACTCAAGCCGTGATCGTTGCATTAAGGCGGGGCATTGTTAGCTTGTAGCGTCATACCTGTCAAATTTGTCAGGTTATTTTCTGCATAATTTGTCAGCTTATCAACTGAAGTTTTTCTCAGCGACAAAATTGACTTAACTCTCTAAATTGAGAGTATGCAACAGATAACACAGAGGTATTGATTTACCCAATTTTGAAAGATGTTTTATAGCAATCATCTGTCTCTACCTGCTGCACTCCTTTCCTAAGAGGTGCCAATGAGTCTCGGTGATTATTATAATCGGTTGCTTGTGCCAATTTCTGAACAAGATCATATTCAGGGATTGGTGAGCGCTTCAGTGGCACTCGTTGAATATGGTGACTATCAATGTCTTATTTGTGGCGAAGCTCACCAATTAATCAAGGCGATCCAGCAACAGCTATACGACTTATGCTTTGTATTTCGCCACTTTCCACAGCCGCAAATACATCCTTATGCCCAACGTGCAGCCGAAGCGGCCCAAGCGGCAGCCGCCCAAGGTCAGTTTTGGCAAATGCATGACATTTTGTTCACCCATCAACAAGCGTTAGGAAACGATCATCTTGTGGAGTATGCCAATAATTTAGGACTTGATATCCCTCAATTTCTGCAAGATATATCAAGTAAAGTACATATCAATCGCATCAATCAAGATATCGAAAGTGGATTAAACAGTGGAGTAGCGGCTGCCCCAGCACTGTTTATTAATGAAATTCGCTATATCGGTCGCTGGAATATTGACCAGTTGATGGCAGCAATTATCACTGTAAGTAATTGATGTTCCTGGTTTTTAACCCTAAATAACGCCTCACTGAGGAGAGTTTTATGACATCCATTCTCTTGCTGGTTAAAGATAGTTTTGAGTGCTATTCAGTTTTTAACTTAAATTTATTTTTTGGGCAATTCAGATATATAGTCGCGCTTCAGAACGCTGAAATTGAACTTAATTTAAAACCTATCTTGGCAAACTTGCCTGGTCTAAATTAGCCGAACGTCAAAGAATAGGGATAGTTCATTCGGAATCAGGTGAAACACATTTCCACTGATCTTGCACGATCAAACACTACGAGACCCGCTCTAGCAATGTGTTCTAAACCGTGAAGTTTAGATAAGGAGACAAACTAATGAACTGTGATTGGCAATACCTTTACTCCACTGCTATCGATAATCCTGAAAAGTTGCAAAGCCTGCCGCAACACCTCAACAGCTCCAGTTTGAATCATGTATTTACCCATATTACACAAGAGGTTGCTCAGCGGCTTCAGTCATCTCAGGATTTTCCAGTTAATCGAGACAGCAATCCTGATGAGGCGATAGCGATTCAAGCGATCGCACACTTGCAGCGATTGACCCCTCTGACTAATAAGGCTATTAAACATTAACTTTATACCTATCCACAAGGAGAAAAGAGCAATCTTATGACACAATCTTTCTGGCTTTTGGGCAATCGTATCACCATCATTGCCGATCACACTACAACAGGTGGTCAGTACGATCTAATTGAGGGCTACAACCCTCCGGGTACACTAACGCCCCTCCATCGTCACACGCGCTATTCCGAACAACTCTACGTGCTGGAAGGGGAACTCACGGTCTGGGCAGGTGAGAACAAGGCTGTGCTAACCCCTGGCGAAAGCTTTCTGATTTCTCCTGGCACTCCTCACGTCGTTGGCGTGCTCAGCGATAAACCAGCGCGTGCATTAGTCGTTGCTGCACCCAGCGGTTTTGCTCGGTTGATTGCAGCAACCGGGACGGTAGATGAGACAGAACCAACAGACCTAGCGCTATTTGAACGCATTGCTGCTGAGATAGGTGACGAATTTCTGGGTGCGCCCGGAGATCTACCCCCCACATGAGGTGATGCGGAAAAACTTTTTAGCGCAGATCGTCAACATTAGGTTGCTCCTCATCGTTCTCGTGTTGAAAGCAACCCACTGCAAACTACTCTTTCACCCCTCTACAACCACAGGATTTATCATGATGAAAAAACTAGAAGGAAAAGTCGCTCTTGTCACCGGCGGTACCAGCGGCATCGGTCTTGCCACTGCCAAGCGCTTTGTCGCCGAAGGTGCCTATGTGTTCATTACGGGTCGTCGCCAAACTGAACTTGATGCCGCCGTCAAAGCGATCGGTGAAAACATCACGGGTGTTCAGAGCGATGCCTCCAAGATGGAAGACCTCGATCGCCTGTTCGCCACGATTGAGCAAAAGCAAGGACACCTCGATGTGATCTTCGCCAATGCTGGCGGTGGGGAACTCGTCCCATTTGGATCGATTACTGAAGAACACTTTGACAAAACGTTCAACACTAATGTCAAAGGTCTGCTATTCACCGTGCAGAAGGCACTGCCTCTGTTACCAGAGGGCGCTTCTATCATTCTGAACGCCTCGACTGCTTCTACCGTGGGCACTCCAGCCTTCAGCGTTTACAGCGCGACCAAAGCCGCCGTGCGCTCGTTTGCCCGTAATTGGACACTCGACCTCAAAGAGCGCCATATTCGAGTTAACGCCATTAGCCCTGGCGTGGTTCCGACTCCTGGTTACGATCACTTGGGGCTGAGTGATGAGCAGTTGCAGGAATTCATAGACAGTCAAGCCGTCACTATCCCACTGGGAAGAGTAGGCACGCCCGATGAGATTGCCAAAGCCGTTGTCTTTCTCGCTTCAGACGACAGCAGCTTTGTCAACGGCATTGAGTTATTTGTCGATGGCGGTATGGCACAGATTTAAAGTGCCCTAAAAATACCCATCACCAAAACCATAGAGGAGTTCGCTGCTATGAATGCAATTAACGGCATCATCAGTCAGCCCAGCCCATATTCAGTAACCGAAACCGTCGATCGCTTAGAAGCTATCCTTCAGGCAAAAGGCATCACCATTTTTGTCCGCATTGATCAACGAGCTGAAGCCAAAAAAGTTGGACTCAGCCTGCGTCCGACACAGTTATTGCTGTTTGGCAACCCTGAAGCCGGAACACCGCTCATGGTGGCAGAACCGACGATCGCTCTGGATTTACCCCTGAAAATACTGGCATGGGAAGCGGCTGACGGTAAGGTATGGCTGAGTTACAACGATCCTAATTACTTAAAGCAGCGGTTCTCTCTCTCCGATGAGTTGGTCAAAAACATCGCGGTCATTGCACCTTTAGTCAATCAAGCACTCCGATAAGCAACTCAGTCATTTTTTCGATATCCCATGTTGGCTGCCGTAATCGAATGGAATCCAAAACTTTGGAGCTAAAGATGAAACTCATCTGTGTCAACGTAGGACTTCCGCGTGAAGTGACCTGGAAAGGGAAAACAGTTACAACTGGAATTTTCAAAGAGCCAGTCAGCAAACGGGTGATGGTGCGATCGCTCAATTTAGACGGTGATAGGCAAGCCGATCTAAGCGTTCATGGAGGAGTAGACAAAGCAATCTATGTGTATCCCTTCGAGCATTATGATTACTGGCAAAGTGAATTGCCTGATACAGAGTTCCCGCCAGGTATCTTTGGCGAAAATTTCACGATCACTGGGCTGAAAGAAGAGGAAGTGAACATTGGCGATCGCTTTCACATCGGCACTGTAAAACTGATGGTGACACAACCTCGCCTACCCTGCTACAAACTTGGGATTCGGTTTGGACGACCGGATATGGTTAAACGATTTCTCGCGAGTCGTCGAACCGGATTTTACTTTCGTGTTTTGCAAGAGGGCGAAGTCGGAGCTGGAGACACTTTAGAGTTGGTGAGTCGAGATGACAACAACATCACTGTTGCTGATATCACTCAACTTTATGTTCGCCAGGAAGACAATCCAGAGTTACTTCACCGTGCTGCTCAACTGGAAGCTTTACCCGAAAGTTGGCGCGACTACTTCCAGGAGCAAGGTCGTCGTCAGGATGTGAGATAAATTAACCTGTCGTAAAACTTCACCAGTTGAAGAAGGTTCTCTCAGCATGGCTTCACGTCCATCAGCCACTACTTATAGGGCACTTTCCTGTAACGATTGAAATAACTGGATGGAGATAACCTGTAATTACTCTTTGAGTTAAGATTTAAACGCTTTAAAGCCGTCTCTAACTTGTCGCTTAACTCAGCAAACTTCAGTGTTCTGAATCAAATGAATATTGAACAATGAGAACAACAGAACACCTGTTTCTCATACTTCTACAACGCATATATTCCATGACCACATATCGCACAGTCTCAATCGATGGTTTAGATATTTTCTATCGTGAAGCGGGTTCTCGCGACAACCCAACGATTCTGCTGTTGCATGGCTTCCCGACTTCCTCTCACATGTTCCGCAATCTCATACCTGCACTTGCGGATTCCTTCCATCTGGTTACCCCTGATTACCCTGGCTTTGGCTATAGTTCCATGCCTACGGTGGATGAGTTTGATTACACATTCGATCGCCTTACCGAAGTAATGGCAGGCTTTATCGATGCGATCAGCTTGAAACGCTACAGTCTTTACTTGATGGACTATGGCGCTCCTATTGGCTATCGCCTTGCAACGCAGAATCCAGAGCGGGTAGAGTCGCTGATTGTGCAAAATGGCAATGCCTACGCGGAAGGGCTAGGTGATTTCTGGCAACCAATGCGAGCTTTTTGGCAGAACAAGACACCTGAGAATACCGAGCGGGTGCGTCAGGCTCTAGCTATCAAGGGCGCGAAATGGTATTACACCACTGGAGCGAGAAATTTAGAGTCCCTCAGTCCCGATACGTGGACTTTGGATGAAGCGCTTCTCGATCGCCCTGGTAACTCGGATATTCAACTGGCATTGAAGTACGACTATCAATCCAATTTGTTGCTGTATCTGCAATGGCAAGCCTACCTGCGTCAGTATCAACCCCCAACGTTAGTCGTGTGGGGCAAAAACGATCAGGGCTTTTTAGTCGAAGGAGCCTATGCCTACAAACGTGACTTGCAGAATCTTGAGTTTCATCTACTCGATACCGGACACTTTGCCCTGGAAGAAGATGGGGACGTGATCGCAGATCATATTCGCTGCTTTCTGACCACCCACGTTGTAGAGAACACCATGATCGACAGGACAACAACGACCGATCCCGATTTTGATGCCCGCGAGGCACTACGCCTGCTCGGTCCCGATCCCGAAAACTGGGTACCCGATCGCCCTGGCATCGATCACAATGTCACTATAATAGGTGGCAGCGGCAGCGGTAGCACCTTTGTATTTGCGCTACGCCGTGCTGGAATCGGTCGCGTGACGGAGATCGATGCAGCCGATGACGAGGCTCATGCAGGCGTATGGCTGACGCGAGCGCGGATGAAAACGCTCCGCACGCCGAAAAATCTGCCTGGTCCAGAACTAGGCATCCCAGAATTGTCCTTTCAAGCCTGGTACGAAGCTCGGCACGGTGCGGCAGCCTACGCGCAGATCGATCACATTGGGCGAGTGGCTTGGGCTGAGTACCTCAGTTGGTATCGGCAATTCCTCGGTATCCAGGTTCGTTACCGGACGAAGTTGGTGCGGATTGAGCCAGATGCAGGTTTCTTCCGCTTACACCTTGAGGTAGACGGTGTCCCGCAGGTAGAAACTACGCGCAAAATTATCTTCGCCAATGGCGTGGCTGGCACTGGTGGTCCATACATACCTCCAGTACTGGCTGACTTACCACGCACGCTGTACGCACATACCGCCGATGCCATCGATTTTGAAGCACTGCGCGGTAAGACTGTGGCAGTGCTGGGTGCAGCGGCTTCAGCTTTCGATGCAGCAGGAGTGGCGTTGGAATCGGGAGCTAAGGCAGTACACCTATTTGTACGGCGGTCAGAGCTTGCATCTCTGTCATTACTGCGGGTACGGGACTATCCTGGCGCTTATGACAATTATCCTCAACTACCCGATGCAGTTCGCTGGTTCCAGGCTTGGCGCTTTCATCAAGCAGGCACCGCGCCACCACCGAACTCGATTAAGCGAGCGATCGCCTTCCCGAACTTTCACATCCACCTATCTGCACCTTGGAAATCGGCACGGAAAATGGGTGATCGCATTGCTATCCAGGTGAACGATGATGTTTCCGAGTTTGATTTTGCGATCGCTGGCACTGGTTACTTCGTTGACCCAACAAAGCGTCCCGAACTAGCCGACTTTGCCCAGCATATTGCCCTCTGGCGCGATCGCTACGAGCCACCAGAAGACCTGCGCGACGACAATTTGGGGATGCACCCTTACCTCGGTAGCGCCCACGAATACCAAGAAAAAGTACCTGGCACTGCCCCTTATCTGAAAGACATTCACGTATTTAATCCTGCTGGTTTGGTCAGCTTCGGCTTGCCAGTTGGTGACATGCCTAGCATCCGCCGCGACGTACCTGCAATAGTATCGTGCATCAGTCACGACTTGTTCTTTGAGGACTGGGCGCATCATGAGGCACGTATCACAGGCGATATTGCCCCCGATTTTGAGAACTCGCTCTATGCTCCTGCGGTGTGGAAACAACCGAGCGGGGCAGCGACGCGCTAGGTTAACAACTTTTTCACCAGTAACAAATAGTTCTGGCTGGGAAACGATGTCATTAGAAAGTGATTGCCATTCCACAATCACTGCTCTTCAAGCAACACTGTTAAATCAATTCACTTAACAGTGTCATTTCAACAGATTGTTTACTACTTATCAAAGGAGAATGTCATGGTTGCTCAAGTAAACTCGCCAGCCGCAAAAATTTTGGAAGTTGCAGATGATCCACGTCTTTCCAAAGGGGTGAAGGAATTTTTGAACGTGCTGAATTCAGGAGGTGCGGCGCTGGAGACACTCACTCCACTCGAAGCACGTCAGGTTTTTGTTGATGCACAAGCTTCTGTTCCAGTAGACCTTTCTGGTATTGAGGAGTCTGAGAAGACGATTTCTGCTGATGGTTATTCGATTACACTCAATATTGTGCGACCTGAAGGTGTCAAAGGCACATTGCCTGTTTTCATCTTTATTCATGGCGGCGGTTGGGTGCTGGGTGATTATCCAACGCACAAGCGTATGGTGCGTGAGCTCGTTGTGCTTTCAGGGTTTGCGGGTGTCTTTGTTAACTACACTCGCACGCCAGATGCCCAGTATCCACAAGCGATTAATGAGATCTATGCCGCAACCAAATGGGTTGCTGAGCATGGTGAGGAGATTGGTGTGGATGGCAAAAATTTGGCAGTTGTCGGCAACAGTGTTGGCGGGAATATGACAACAGTAACTGCTTTGAAGGCGAAAGAAAACGGAGGACCACACATCAAGCTACAAATCATGATGTGGCCGATCGTCGATGCGGATTTTGAAACGGATTCTTATCAACAATTTGGCGAGAAACGTTTCCTGACCACATCTTTGATGAAGTGGATGTATGACCTCTATACGACTGACCCAGAAAAGCGCAAAGAAATTTATGCCTCTCCCCTACAGGCTACGGTTGAGCAACTGAAAGGATTGCCTCCGGCGTTAATTCAGGTTGGAGAAAGCGATATCTTGCGTGATGAAGGCGAAGCGTATGGACGCAAGCTGGATGAAGCCGGGGTAAAAGTGACAACCGTGCGTTACAACGGCATGATTCATGACTTCGGACTACTTAATGGTTTAGCCGAGGTTCCGGCAGTTCGTTCTCTTTTTGTCCAAGCAGCCGCTGAACTGAAGAAATATCTGCAATAGGAAACGATCGTTTCTTTTACCGCTAATTACAATCAATCCTCGTTCTTGTCGGTTTCAGAGATTACAGGCTTGAAACTACTCTGACTTATTCAATCCCCATTGTGTAAGTCAGAGATAGTTAATCTCTCGTCACGGCTGCAATTCACCCCTGCCTAATTCGGGCAAAGGATGAATCATCTCGAACATTGAACTTCATAAGGTCAATTCTCAAGTACCTGACAGCTATGGACAATCACATCCCAAGCGCCAAGGATATTGTCGGTCCATCCCCATTGATCGCGATTGAAAACGAAGCACCAGCGAAGCTGATTGTTGATCCACCACTTCCCGAACCGCTGTCACAGGGTCGCGTCTTTATCCAGTATCGAACCGAGAACTTGCGGATGTTGCCGGTGTTCGGTAAAGGTGCCCTTGATGTATCGCCACGCCTTGGTCATGTCCACATCACTGTTGACGACGCATCCTAGCACTTTGTTGACACCAGCGGCGAAACATTGATCCTGGTCGGACTGGAACCTGGTCCACACAAGGTGCTGATTGAACTAGCCGACCCTACACACAAAGTAATCACCAGCGAAACAGTGACGTTCACAATGCCCGATCTTAAGCGATGAGTCAGGTCTGTGAAATCAGGACTTACGCACTAACGCCACATATAGTAGGGACGCATAGCTGTACGCCCCTACTGATGGCGCTTTAAAGCTCAATTTGCGTAAGTCCTATGAAATGATGCGATTAACACTTCGCAGCGCTTCGTTATCGCAACCCACATCCGTCAATTTCTCACATCACGGTTGCAGCCTATACAACGAAATGAATTCAAAGGAAGTCACAACATGAATATGCTCACCTTCAGGAACGGCATTCGCCTGCTTCTGATTGTCATTCTCTTTTTAGGAACCATTACAATCACTTCTCTGGGAGCCATCATGAATACTGCCAGCGCACAAGCCAATAAGCCTACGATCGTGTTCGTCCACGGCGCATTCGCCGAGTCTTCCAGTTGGAACGGGGTATTGACCAAACTGATCACAAAAGGTTACCCGACGGTTGCTGTGGCTAATCCCCTACGTGGCGTCAAAAGCGATGCAGACTATGTTGCTAGCGTCCTTAAAGACATCAACGGTCTCATCGTGCTGGTTGCACATTCCTACGGAGGTTCGGTAACGACCAATGCGGTTAATGGTAACAACAATGTGAAAGCACTGGTCTACGTTGCTGGCTTTGCTCCTGAGGAAGGCGAGACTGCCGCCGAACTCTCAGGACGTTATCCGGGCAGCACGCTCACGCCGACCCTCGCGCCGCCGGTTGTCCTGCCCGATGGTGGCAAAGACCTGTATATTCAGCAGAGCAAGTTCCACGCCCAATTTGCTGCTGATGTGCCCGCTAACGACGCGCAACTGATGGCTAGTACCCAGCGTCCGATTATGGAAGCCGCGTTTAATGAAGCCTCCGGGGCGCCTGCATGGAAATCTATCCCGTCCTGGTTCATTTATGGCGATCGCGACTTGAACATTCCGGCGGCGGTACATTCTTTCATGGCGAAGCGGGCCAACTCAAAGGAAACCGTTGTTGTAAATGGCGCGTCCCATGTCGTGATGGTTTCCCATCCAGACGCCGTTGCCGAGATCATCGAACACGCTGCAACCGCGCAATAGAGAAGTGTGAACGCATCGCGGATACATCGGAATCCCTGTGCTCTGCTGGTGACAGGCGGAAGCAAAGACATGGGCAAAGGCTGAGTACAGAACAAAACTTGCAAATGCTGACAAGGAAAGGGGTTCATGAGAATTACCACATTCCCCTCTTCTGAAAAAGTGTATCTTTCAATAACCGAAACCTGACCTTTTCAGCGAATTGGGCTAATCCGGGGAAGATGAACCACAGTGACTTCCCAGCGAACACTGAATACTAATTTTATTTAAGACCATCGCAACGGATTAAAGCTGTGTACTACTTCACGACGATTTAAAGCTAGGCACCGAAATATACGAATACGGAAAAACGTTTCCGTTAAGCTGCTGCTGTTTAACACGACGGATGGTAAGTAGCTAGGTGCAATTAAATATAAAACGCTCCAGTGTATATGCACCGGCTTCGCTACGAGCTTTCATCCCATCTATTACAGCCATCGCTCTCATCGTACTCGTTATCAAACATCTGTCCGGCAATTTCATGACTTTTCAGTTGATGCCATTGTGTTTCAATCGGATTCATTTCTGAACAATAGGGAGGTAAAAAGAAAACGAATAGCCTTTGCTCCTGCCAACGTGACCACTGTTGACGCACCAACAAACTGGTATGCTCTTAGCCATTATCCTGCACGACTACGGTGAGACGACCCCTTTGTGCGAGGGTTTGGGCAGCTTTGAGTGCCATCCAATCCATCACTTTAATGTAGGTCTGGCTCTTGAATCCGCCTTGCACCAGGGCATACTCGAACCGTTCTCCCGGTTGCCACAAACCCAAAATGCTAATCCGGTTACCATAACGCTTGAGGGTTTGTTCTATCCGCTTCTGCTGCCCAACCGGGCTATAGCTGTAGCTGACCGGGCTCCAGAGGCAAAATCCCGCTTCATCGAGATACTTGAGTTCAATATGCCCCTCCTGCGCGGCTAGTTTTAAGGTATCTAAGTCTGCCTGCTTGAGTGCCTTTTTCACCGGGTCTTGTTTACACCGGTGGCTAGGTCGGGTGCGTTTCCAGCGATAGTTTTTTTTTAAGCAGTCGTCTGATGCGATCGCTACTCAAATCCACTAACCGCTCTTGTTTGAGCTTCTTGGCTAATTGCATACTGTTGTAGGTTCGGGGTTCGTTCTCTAAACACTCTGTCAGATAGTCCAGGTCTGAAGCTTGCCACTTGGGCTTTGCACCTCGGCCCGGTGCTTCCCACAATCCTCCTAATCCCCTTTCTTCCCATCTTCGCAGGGTCGCTCTGACCGTATGAGCATGGCACTCGAAGACCTCCGCAATTGCTGGCACATTCCATCCCTGAGCATTCAAGCGCAGCATATGTGCTCGGTCACGGATTCGTTGGGGAAGGCTCTGAGCAAGTCGTAGTTCACTTAAGGTACGGTCTTCTTCCGGGGTCAGAATGATGCGTAAAGGGGCAGGCATGACAGGCTAATGACGCAGATTTACTATCTTATAATTAATTCCACCTACCTACTTATAGAGGGAATTATCTCAGAAGGTAAAGCCATAATCGCTTACTCTATCGCTGACAATGCTCAACATTAATTTGAGTTTGAGTAAAGGCACCTTTCTCCTCAATTCGGAATTAATGTTGAAGCAATTCAATATGAACGATTTCAGTCTAATTAGTTTTACAACACTCTGGAGAACCATGAAAACACTACTGAAAATATCCGCGTTACTCCTGGCTCTGCCAATCAGTGTCTTAGCTAATTTTTCCTTAAGAGTGTCTGCTGATTCTACTGCTGGCATCATCCTGAGTACGAAATGCCGGGGTGGCTACAACATTAATATTTGGCAGAATCATACTTCTGGTAAACTGCTCTATCGCGCGACCAGTCCCAACGGTAATTTAAGCTTAGACGGAGGAACTAGCCAAGCGACAGAAGGTGTTCGAGTCTATAAATTCCGGAATGGAAATTATCAATATTGGGTGTGGGATGGCACGTTAGATAACCCGCAGTCTGGAACTTTAGAGGTGTATAAAAACAACCGTATCTTGATGCAGCGAACTTGTAGGAAAAATTAAATCCTCTAGCGCGTGTTAAGCACTTTTTTAAAACCTAGTTCGTTAGTGCCAGAACAAAGATAACCGTGAACATCAACAAGCGAAGAGAGACATGAACATCAACAAGAATGACACCGCAGTAGTTGTTATCGATCCGCAAAACGATGTCTTGAGCGAAACAGGGGTTTCCTGGGACTTGGTGGGTAACAGTGTCAAGGATAACAAGACCGTCGAGAACATTGAGCGCATCTTCAAAGCCGCGAAGCAGAATGAATTTGAGGTTTTCATCTCTCCCCACTATTACTACCCCACCGACTATGCCTGGAAATTTGCCGGAACCGTGGAGCAAATGATGCTTAAATCTAGGGAGTTTGATCGCAGGGGTGCGTTGAGCCTCGACGGATTCTTGGGTTCGGGTGCTGACTGGCTTGAGCGCTACAAGCCATTCATTGAGGATGGCAAGACAATCGTGGTCAGTCCCCACAAAGCTTACGGACCGCAGAGCAATGACCTCGTTTTACAACTGCGTAAGCGCAACATCAGCAAAGTCATTCTGCTCGGAATGCTGGCAAATATTTGTGTTGAAGCTCACCTACGCGACTTGATCGAACAGGGATTTGAGGTGCTTGTCATCAAAGACGCAACGGCTGCCCCTCAACATCCGGAACTGGGCGACGGCTACAAGACCGCACTGATTAATTTCGGGTATATCGCCAACGCAGTTCTGTCTACGGACGAGATTGTAGCAGCAATGGTATAACGCCTATCAACGATGCTAATTGCAGAGGCAGTTGCACTTACAGCTCAGAAAAATCCAAGTGGGAATGGTGTTTGTCTAATTGGTTTTACCACATATCCAGCAGGCAATCGGTTACCAATCCCACCAGTTTTCAAGTTAATCATGCAGGCGACAAAAGCCATTTTAGAGATTTCAACAATCCAGCAGGAATCATGAATACACAGGTGATCGCAATGACAGTTTTTACATGGAAAAAAGTTCAAAGATTTTTGCTGTTAGCTCTGCTGTGAAGTAATCCCAATCGCCGAATGAAGTAACGTCAAACGCAAAGGAGATGGAAATGGATACCCAATACTACGACGACATTATTATCGGCGGCGGTAAAGCCGGTAAAACACTGGCACCAGCGCTGGTTGCGGACGGACGCCAAACCGCTCTGGTGGAACGTAGTTTAAACATGATTGGTGGCTCGTGCCCTAATATTGCCTGCATTCCAGCAAAACGATGGTGGCAAGTGCAGAGGTGGCAAATACTGTGCTTCACAGTGCTGCCTACGGCATCAAGACGACACCGCTAACGGTTGATATGGCGGCAGTAATTGGGCGCAAACGCTCGGTCGTGCAGTCCCTGCGACCAATCAATCTCAACAAGTTGCACACCGCTTTGGGGGACGATCTGATCATTGGCACCGCTCGCTTTGTGGCACCTAAAACGATTGAAGTGGCAACAGATGAGGGTACTACTCGGTTACTCACCGCAGAACGATTGTTTATCAATACAGGCACGCGACCGTTGATTCCATCCGTGCCGGGACTCAAAGAATCTGGGTTTTTGACCAGTGAGTCGATCATGGAGCTAGAACAGTTGCCTGAGCACCTGATCATTCTCGGTAGTGGCTACATTGGGTTGGAGTTTGCCCAAATGTTCCAGCGCTTTGGCTGTCGCGTCACTGTCATTGGGCAGAGTGAACAAATCCTGTCACAGCAAGACCCAGATATTGCGATCGCGGTGCAAACACTACTAGAACGAGACGGCATTGAATTCTTGCTGAAGGCGAAGGTGTTAAGGGTCGAGCGCTCTGGCAATGCAACTAAACTTCTTCTTCAAGTCGCCAAGCGGGAAATGGAACTTCAAGGTTCGCATTTGCTCGTTGCCATCGGTCGTACACCAAACTCCGACAGCTTAAATCTAGCTGCTACTGGTGTAGCAACCGATGCACGCGGATTTATTCCAGTCAACGATCGCCTGGAAACGAACATACCGAATATCTGGACGTTAGGCGATATCAATGGGGGGCCGCAATATACCCATGTGGCGCTGGACGATTATCGGATTGTCAAAGCGAATCTGATTGATGACGGCAACCGCAGTACACGCGATCGCTTAGTTCCCTCCTGTCTGTTCATCGACCCAGAACTGGCTCATGTGGGTCTGACCGAAACCGAAGCACGGCAACAAGGGTATGCCATCCGAGTGGCGAAGCTGGATGCCTCAAACATTATGCGAGGAGTAACAGAGGGTCAAACCGATGGGCTGATGAAGGCGATCGTGGATACCGAGACGGGTCGTATTCTCGGTTGTTCACTCTTGTGTCATGAAGCGGGTGAAGTGATTTCGACGGTGCAAATGGTGATGCAAGCTCAGATGCCTTACACCGTTCTGCGTGATGGAGTGTTGACTCATCCCACGATGACTGAAGGGTTAAATATGCTGTTTTCAAAGGTGTAAGAAGACAGTAAGTGCAGACACCTCACAATTCTTTACACTCAAATGAGGCTGCTAATGACAACCATCCAAATTAACCCCAACGAGTTGTCCGACAAGAGAGTGCTGGTTACAGGCGAGACTAAAGGCATGGGCAAAGCGATTCTCCAAGGGAGAGGCTACACCAACGTCAAACGTCTGAGGCAAGCTGGTGTAACAGTCATCAAAACCGCCCGCTCAAAGTAATCATGAACTTCAATCGCCGGATTTATTTATTCAGTGTGACATCAGCACGCCTGATGGAGTGGAAAAAGTCGTCAAGGAAGTGTTTGCTTGTCTCGGCGGCGTGGAATCCTTATCAATCATGTTGGCGGTTCTTCGGCACCTAGCCGGTGGTGCACTTGCCCTAAGTGATGATGATTGGCAGCAGACATTCAATGCTAATTTTTTCACCGCTGTCCGCTTATAGCGGGCGTTTCTGCCCCAGATGCTAGAACAAGGTCGGGTGTCATCATCCATATTTCGTGTATCCAGCGCACCCTCCTGCTATATCGCTCATCTTGCACTACTTCTATGTATGTAGCAAAGCCGCTCTACTCTCGCATCTGTTGTCTTTTTATCAACACTTTTATCAATTCGGAGCGGTTAAAATTAGCTTGTTCTAACATCTGCGAGATCGCTTCTTCCACAATTACTTCCTTGTAGGGAGCATTAGCTTTTCCTAGTTCTAGCTGGAGCATCAAATGCAGTTGGTCTAGCTGATGCAATACCGTTTCACCAATCTGAAATGTAGACTTACGCAGTTTTGGCTTTTCAACAGATGGGAAGGCTGGGGTTTCAAAAGGCTGACTGGCTGGCTTTCTCTCGACTGAGGAGGTTTGGAGTTTAGCTTGCTGACTGGTTGCTAGGTCAGACAGTTGACTTGTTAGGTTGTTATCTTCCTGACTTCCTAACACGTTAGCTTGCTGATTGCTTTGCTTGTTGTCTGACAAGCTCCTGGCTGACTGGCTAATCTGCTCAAACCCAGCTAGAACCTTGTCAGTAGAAGAAAGCGGGTCGTTCTCATCAGTTAATCGGGCACGTCGTTTTACCATCATTCTTGACTCCGGTGAGGCGATGCAGTTATTACCTTGGCGATCGCCTGATAAGGCTGCACCAGTTTTGCTTCCTTGGCATAAAGATGAATCGGTTCCCCTGCCAGGTTCGACTCAGAAAACTTAATTGACTTAGGCACCGGCTCAAAAATTACAGTGTCTTTTAACCGCTTTTTTAGAGAAGCTAAGACATCCTGGGTCATGATGGTGTTCATCTCTGCCATCGTCGGTAGAACCCCTAATATCTGTAAATTTGGGTTGAGTCGCCTCTGGACGCTCTGAATTGTTTCTAGAAGAGCCGCTAATCCTTTGAGGGCGAAAAACTGACACTGCACTGGAATTAGCACTGTATCAGCCGCGGCTAAAGCATTAACGGTCAATATTCCCAGAGAAGGCGGGCAATCAATCAAGATGTGGGGAAATTGGTCAATAATCGGCTCTAGGCGCTCTTTGAGGATATAGAAGTTGCCTACTTTAGTGAGGATTTCTGTTTCTCCCTTAGCAAGCGTTATATCAGATGGAAGTAAACTCAGACCGCTTTTGGTTAGAACAACCGCATCGCAGACATCCACCTGCTCCGTAATTATGTCATAGCAGCTGAGTTGGTCGTCGGCTACTTCCACTCCTAAACCTGTCGTCAGATTTCCTTGGGGGTCAAGATCAACGGCTAAACTGGCACCCTGTTGAACCAGTAGCCCTCCCAAAGAGATAACAGAGGTGGTTTTGCCCACACCTCCTTTTTGGTTGGCGATTGCAACGATCATTCAGTAGATAGTTGATATATAACTTCTCAGCTTACTGGCAAGTTATCAATATGGCAAGTCAGGTTTACAGCCAGTTAACTTCTTAACTTGTTAACCAGTCAACAAGTTAACTGGCTGACTGGTTAGTAACAGGCGAGCGAGTCAAGGTTATGCGGCTTTTGGGTATAGACGACACTTGCGATCCGCTGTAATACAGCGCATTCGGGAAGGAGACGTTGCCACTTCAACGAGTCAATTATGAGCAAAGAAACCATCAGCTTTCGCTTGGATGCCGAGAAAAAAATCGCTCTGGATGAGATGGCCTCGGGTATAGAGCGAGATCGCACCTTTGTTATCAACCAGGCAATTGATGCTTATCTGGAAGTCCATTCCTGGCAGCTAGACCATATTAAAGAAGGTCTGCGGCAAGCGGATGCTGGCGAGTTCGCTAGGGGCGAAGAAGTAGCTGCTGCCTTTGCTAAATGGCGCAAGTAACTATCACCTAGACCCGCCTTGTTGTTGCCGATTTGAACCAGGCTTATGACTACATCGCGGCTAGCAATCCGGATACTGCTGCCGGGAGCGTCGAGCGGATTGAAAAGGCGGTAATGCGTTGCGCCTTCATCCCGCCTTGGGTAGACCCAGACGAGTTCCTGGAACCAGAGAGTTAGTCGTCACTCGCACGCCATTTATTGTGTCGTATCGGGTCATCGGAGATCGCGTTGAAATTTTAGCGGCTATCCATGTAGCGAGGCGCTGGTCTGATAGTTTTTAGAGTTGAGGTGGTAATAATTGAATAAAGAAGCTATTCGCGAGGAATGATAGCTCAAGATAGCAAAAATCAATTCAGAACCAATGGCATTGAGATCGTCCATTCCATAAATTTTGAACCGGCTCATGTTATCCGCCCCAAAATTGTGATTCATTTTAGCGACTATGTTATTCAGCTTTCCGGCTAGAGCTGAGAATACTATCTATACTCCCCAGCGGGGGCAACTCGGAAAGCTTTGGCCGAGAATACCGCTCTTGTGTCACTTTCGGGAAATTCGACGAATTTACGTTGTTTCAGCCCACGAAAAATCAAGGTTTCATCCCAGTTTGACAGAAGAGCGATACTGTCTATACTCCACAGCCTGGTAGCTCTGAGCGCAAACAGATTCTAGATGCCTTGCACCGACCAGTGGCAGCTTCCGCTAAATCAAAGCGGCTGGATTCAAAGTGGAGTGCCTAAAAGTGCCAGAGAGTTGGGCATTCAGGCAAGGGATTCCACAGATGCCTTGCAGCAAACCAATCAACTACAGAGGAACTTCTTATCAGATAGCTATCGAAGCCGGGGCATTTGATAATGGGATCTGCGCCCTGTTGCATAAACAGAATCGTCGATGGCGTACAGTAGCATTTGTCATCGGGACGACTAATATCCCCTATGAAGGATGGACTACAAATTTGGTACTCCCTCCGAGATTTTCAGATAGATGCTCTCGCATTCTCACCCCCGCCGAGTATAGCGAATCTCCAACCGCTCCACAGCTTTACGCTTCGTTTCTTCCCCGCGTCGGTCATACTTGGCAGTAGTCACGGGCGACGCATGACCAGCTAATTTCTGCACCGTGACAATATCAGTGCCAGCATCCAGCAAATCTGAGCAGAACGTTCTGCGGAAGTCGTGGGGAGAAAACGACGCTACCCCCGCTTCAGTAGCGCGTTTTTGCACAATCAGCAGCACAGCTTGGGGAGTCATCCGCCGCCGTTCCACCCGTCCGCCTTTCCTGATAGGACACAAAAGCGGACCTGGTAATTTACCTCTGACAACAAGCCAATCTTCCACCAGAGCGCTCGCTACACTCGGCAGATACACCGTGCGGTCTTTTCCGCCCTTACCATCGCGCACTTCCATCTGACCGCTACTGGCGTTAAAGTCCCTTAACTCCAGATTCACCGCTTCAGCCCGACGCAATCCAGCGCCCCTCAAAATAGCGATGAGCGCCGCATCTCTAGCACCAACTGAAGTTGAGTCATCCATGCAAACACTCAGGAGTGCTGCAATTTCATCCTGACTCAGTGCCCTGCCTCTGAGTCCTTTTTTAACCCCGACGCTCGGAAAATCCACCGCATGAGCATAATCAGTCGCATCCATCAAATCCAATCTCAGCGCTTCTTTGAGCACTCTTCTCAACGCACACAGCATCTTATTCGCTGTCGCCGGGGCGTATCGTTTCATCAGCGCCGTGCGGATAGCCGCAGTATTCTGATAACGCAGCGCTGCCCAATTCAGTGTCATCGCATCGCACTGATTGTTCGTCAGGAGTTGGGCGATCGCATCGAGTGATTGCTGCATTGTCGGTCTGGAACCATCCGCCAGCCCATCCAAATATACCGCCGCCGGGTGTTGAGTCAGTGGCAGCGGTGTTGTCAGCACCAAAGTTTTCGCGGCTAGGCGACTCATTTACTTATCAGAACTACTCTTCTAGAAAACTATTTTCTCACCTTTGTTATCCCAAGCGAACTAAAGAAAGGGGAGCGACCGCACTCTTATACTATCGCCTACAACTCAGATACACGTTTGTTGCAAGGGAAGTGCTAACCCGTTGAAAATTTTCAAAAATCTATTTGCTCATCGTCGCGTTCGGGTGTTAGCGATCACGTTGGTCTTGTTTGGGTTAGTTGGATGTTCAGGCCCTCAGTCACCACCTTAGGCACCATCACAAAGACCAGTACAGCAGCCCACAAAAGGAGCTAGTACACCCAAGACTAGGCAGCCAGAAACCGATACTGGAAAGGGTTTGAGAGTTTTTGGAAATGTCTATTCGATAAACTGAATGAATCGCACTTTGGGTTGCAATAAATGGCTGTACTGAGCGGACTTGATTTCGAGTTCTTGCAGTTGCCCTAAAGCTAGACCACAAGGTCTGCCATACTTTGCCTGAACGCGATCACTAGCAATCTTGAGTGATGTACGTGATCGCTCAACAAAGTCATCCAGCTCATACTCATCATTGGGTGTGAAATAGTCTTTGACGACTAAAGAAGGGGAATAGCAGGTTTCCTGGGAACCATCGGGCCATTGAATTTGAAAGCGGATTTCAGGCATAGGATGTTAGAAGTTGCTGGTAGTGGTGCAGGTGCATATTGGCAGAGGCTTCCCAGGTGTAACTAGCTAGAACAGATTGACTTTGCTGCACCAGGGAGATGGAACGATCTGGCTGAACGATTGAGCGCATGGCTTGAGCGATCGCGTCTGGTGAATTAGGGTCAACCAGAAGGGCTTGGGTTTGTGAAAGAAATTCGGTAAACGGAGGTTGGTTGGACGTAATGGCTGGGAGACCAGATGCGATCGCCTCCAATACTACCAATCCCCAACCTTCTTTTACAGAGGGAAATACAAAAGCATCTGCAATCCTGTATAAAGCAGGCAACTCTGAATCGGGAATCACTCCTGGCAACAGTAGAGAACGACCAATTTCTATTTGCAATTGGTGAGCGAGGGCAAAGAATTCATCCCGGTAAGATTGGTAGTCAAACAGTGTCGCTCCACCAGCGATGACTAACTGAGCGTTAGGGTACTCCTTCAATACTTGCCCGAATGCTTGTAGTAATCGGATGGAGTTCTTGCGAGGCTCAATTCCACCAACTGTTAAATAGATGGGAGAACCATTCAATTTCCATCGGTCTTTGAGTGCATATTCTAAGCCGCTAAGGATGGGTGAGAATCGCCACAAATTAACACCATTAATCACCCGTGGAGCATGGATTTGGTAGTGCTGCTGAAGTTCTGCCTGCCAGCGATCACTAACACACAAGCAGAGATTCGCTTCACGAATCGATCGCTCCTGGCACTGCTGAAGATACGAGCTGCTGTAGTCTTCAATGTGGTGGACTGTCCGCACAAAATGAGGAATTCGTTCCTCTTGCCTCAGAATGGCTAAAGCATTGGCGCTGATGCAGTCTTGAGCGTGATAGCAATCATAAATTGGATTGGATTGTTTTAGATACTCTACAAATTCTTGAATGCGTTGCTGAATGAGTGCATCAATTTCAGCCGGAGCTGGGTGAGCGGGAATAGCTTCGTAGTCGCAAGATAGAGGATATTCAAATCCTTTCCCATCTTTGTCTAATGCATAGATGCAAACCTGATGTCCCAAACGATGCAATGCTTCAGCAAGCTCCAGCGTATGAATGACGCTTCCTCTAGGCTTAGTGGAATAGGTGAATAACGCAATTTTCAAGTTGGCTGGCTGTGAAGCTTGAAGTAAGCCTCGATTGCTCTTAGAAGTAACGAATGAGGATTGGCTCATTTCATTGAGTCATATAAATTAGCTTATTTATTGCCAGTGCTTGCGGTTCAGATTCCTGACTTCTTTAAGAAGTCGGGAATCTCGCCTTCTCCTCCCACTTTTGAGAAGCCAGTTAGTGTCTGTTGAGACAAATCCCAAAACACAACGGATTCTCGACCCGATAGCGAAGCGCTGCTGCGTTCGCCTTTGGCGTTCCCGAAGGGTAGCGCAGATCGCAACACAAGTTGCTGGGTTGGCTGAACTTCTCCAACTACCTCACAGACTAAGCTTTGCTGATGAAAATAGGACTGAACAGCCGAGGCATTATCAGGACGAACACTGAGAAGAAACCCGTAGCTAGGAAAACTCATCAGCCAACGTTCTAGGGCTAATTCTTTAGGACAGGGAACTTGGTCTATATTAAGAACGGCTCCACAGCCAGACGTTTCTAGCAACATCAGAAGAGTGCCAATAATCCCTCCATTGCTGATATCTTTGCCAGCATCGCATAACCCTGTTTCCGCTAGATATGGCAGAATTGCAAGATTCTCACGCAGTTGAATCGGATCTGCGGTTGTAGCGGCATCCCAAAAGGGGTATTGGGGATGAGATTTGCCCCGGAAATCAGTTGCAATCAGCAGCAAATCCCCAGGTTGAGCATTAAAGCTGGTGATCAATCGCTTTGCACGCCCCAAAATAGCAACAGATAGAGCATTGTAGGGACTATGGCAATTGGTATGTCCACCCACGATTGGAACGTTGTAAGCTTGGGCGGCTGCCTTCATTCCATCCCAAATGGAGTTCGTGCTGCTGCTAGACTGGCTCCATAGAGTATCTACAACGGCAATTGGACAGCCTCCCATTGCATAGATATCACTCACGTTCACCATTACAGCAGACCAACCTGCAAACCAAGGTTCTGTCTCTAGAAATTGAGGTAAAATTCCCTCGGCTGCTAACAGCAGATACCCATCTCCATCTGGGATTGCAGCACAATCATCTCCCAGTAAAACCTTGGAAGAAGCCCACTCTGCCCCAACTCCTAACGCTTGCGATGCGGTTTGAATGTCTTGCTTTTGCAGGAGACTGAGAGATTGTTGGAGTTTTGCTGCCAGTGCCGATAGCATTAATCTGTTCCCCTTTTCATTTGCATTTAGTCAATCGCCAAGAGTATTACTATCACTGCTTTTCCAGCTTTTGACTTTTGACTTGCTTAGGATGCCTCTCTTGCGTGAAGGGATAGGACGGGACGAGGTTCAGCACTGGGGGGATAGAAATTCAGGTCAGCTTCCATCAAATGATGCGGGCGATCGCAAATAACAATCTCCTCCATCGTCTCCCAGTGAAGCCGCTGAAAAAATCGCACGTTTTGCAGTTGCACCGTTGCTAAAAACTCTTTGCAGCCCCAAGTATTTGCCGTAGTGACAGCTTTATAGATGAGTCCTTTGCCAATTTGCCAGCCTCTGCGATAGTCCGGATGTGTACCTAATCTACCGCCATACCAAATGCCTGGTTCAACTTCATAAATTCGCACAACTCCAACTACTTGGTTGGTATCAGTTGCGATCGCCACGATGGGATACGCAACCTGGTCAATTTCATCCACATCATCTCCTTGAAATAGCTGCTGTTCTTCAGCAAAGATGGAGCGACGAAGCGCAAAGTAAGCAGCAATTTCTTGGGAATCTGTTGCTAGTTTAAATTGGTAAGTCTTCATAGAAAGTAGGGAGTAGGGAGTAGGGAGTAGGTGGTAGGTTTTAGGGGAAAGCTATGGTATCGACTTGGAACGATGAGGATTTTGGGAAGATTATGGCTCCTGAGAACCCTACCACCTAACCCCTAAAACCTGTCACCTATGAACCATGAGCTACTTTTCAAAGTTAGAGAGGGCAGAGCAAGCACCACACTTGGCACAACCTGCTTTAATTTCCTCCGATGACATTCCTGCCTGCTTTAACATGGCACCCACTTGCTCATAGAGGGTGAACATAAACTCACTCTTAGGGGCAGGGTGATTGGCTAGTGAGGTTCCTGTGATGGGAACGAAGGGGACAACGAAGGGATAAACGCCGATTTGAATCAGGCGATCGCAAACATCTAATAAAGTCTCCAAACTATCTCCCAAGCCTGCGAGTAAATAGGTATTCACCTGTCCCCAACCGAAGACCTTGACTGCTGCTGCAAACGCCTCAAAGTAATACTCCATAGGCACTGTTGCTTTACCAGGCATAATCTTTGCCCGAACTTGGGGGTCAGCCGCTTCCAGATGCATTCCTAAAGAGTCAATTCCTGCTGCTTTCATGCGATCGAACCAGATGAAATCATCGGGCGGTTCGCACTGCGCTTGCATGGGAAGATTTACTCTGGCTTTAATTGCTTTGGCACATTCGGTGAGGTAAGCGGCACCGCGATCGCTTGTGTTCGGCGTTCCAGTTGTCATCACCATTTGCTTGACGCCATCCAGTCGCACGGCTGCTTCCGCGACTTCAGCCAGTTGAGCGGGGGTTTTCCGAGCAATGGTTCTACCTGCTGCCAGTGATTGTCCAATGGCACAAAACTGGCAAGAGGTAGCTGTATTGCCATAACGTATACAGGTTTGCAGAACAGTTGTCGCTAAAACGTCTCGACTGTGCAACAAAGCAATTTGACTGTAAGGAATGCCGTCAGCCGTGGTGAGGCTGTAGAACTTGGGTTGATGGGGAAAATTGATGGATGCGATCGCTTCTCGATCCAATTGCAACAGCATCTGGTTTGTTGTCTTGTCAATCCCAATAGTGTAAGGTGACTGAGCGGCTGGGCTGTTGTAAATTGGCACCATTACCGTCGTGCCATCCACAGTTACAGCTTTGTGATCAGAGGGGCCTGCCCCGCCTTTTCGTCCTGCTGCTCCAATTTCCTGTTCAACTAGCTTCAGTCCATGAGTTTGAAGCTCTACAATTAACTGTTGCTTGTTCATAGATTGGGTTTACGCTCCCACCGAAACTTTCTTTCAGACTCTTGAATGGGAACATCGTTAATGCTGGCTTCTCGCCTTTGCATCAAACCGTTCTTGGCAAACTCCCATTGTTCATTGCCATAAGCGCGATACCAGTAGCCAGAATCATCGTGCCATTCATACTCAAAGCAGACAGAGATTCGATCGTCGGTGAAGCTCCAAAGCTCTTTTTTTAGGCGGTAGTCCAACTCTTTAGCCCACTTACGTTGCAGAAAAGCTGCGATCGCTTCACGTCCACTGAAAAATTCGGCTCGATTTCGCCACTGAGAATCCTCTGTGTAGGCTAAGGCAACTTTCTGCGGATCGCGAGTGTTCCACGCATTTTCTGCTGCTTGAACTTTGATGAGAGCGGTTTCCAGGGTAAATGGTGGTAAGGGCGGTTTTGTTTCCATTAGGTGATAGGTGGTAGGGAGTAGGTTGTAGGTTGTAGGTACGGGTCAATTGTTTCATCCGTTGCCTGAATGCCATCTGCTACTTCCATCACGGTTTGGGCATCTAAGTTAACTCGCAATTGCAATAAATCGGGGCGAGAATAGTGACCAACAGAATCCATCATTCGCTTGCGTTTGGTAATTAAAGAGAAATCCAAATCTGCGATCGCAATTCCCTCACCTTCTGTAATGGGCGTACACAGATGATTTCCTTCAGGCCCAATAATTGCCGTATTGCAGCCACCACTCAACACTCGCTGCAATTTTTCATCCGAGGTAATTTGTCCAACCTGTTCCGGAGAGAGCCAACCCGTTGCATTCACCACAAAACAGCCGGATTCCAGTGCATGATGGCGGATAGTTACCTCAATCTGGTCAGTGAAAATCTGTCCAACTAGCGAACCAGGGAATTGGGCACAGTGAATTTGTTCGTGCTGCGCCATTAATGCAAATCGAGCCAAGGGGTTATAGTGTTCCCAGCAAGCCAAGGCACCCAGCTTACCAACAGCCGTATCTAAAACCCTCAAACCAGAACCGTCTCCCTGCCCCCAAACCATGCGCTCGTGGTAGGTTGGCGTAATCTTGCGCCGCTTCAATAGCAACGTGCCATCCGCATCAAAAATCAGTTGGCTGTTGTAGAGCGAACCATTATCTCGCTCATTCACCCCCAACACCACCACAATCTCATAAGAGCGGGCAGCTCTGCTCACGGCATCGGATACTGGCCCCGGAACGGTTACGGCTTCTTCGTAAAGCCGCATATGTTCCTTGCCCATCAATACGGGAGGCTGCACAAAGGAAAAGTAGGGATAGTAGGGGATGAAGGTTTCAGGAAAAATGACTAGCTGGGCACCTTCTTTGGCAGATGAGGCGATCGCTTGCAACACCTTCTCAGTCGTTCCATCTCGACTGAACAAAACCGGGCTGATTTGTACTGCTGCCGCTCGGACTGTACGTGAGTAATCCATCATTAGGTGGTAGGAGGTAGGAGGTAGGTTTTAGGGGGTAGGTAGCAGGGAATAGGTTTTAGGGAAGAAGCTACAGCACTGGCTGGGAAAGATTAGGATTTTGGGTAGATTCTGCTCCTGATAAAGCCTGTAAATTTACCATCTAACACCTACCCCCTACCAACTCTTACACCGTCCAAGTATCCAGAATGAAGGCACCTTCTTTACGGTGCATTAGCATCAAATCCAGCACATCAAGAGGGTTGATTGGGCGGATGCCAGGGATGAGAGAAGGCTCACCGTGACCGTAAAGTGCTTGCATAGAAAAGCGACAAGCATAGACTTTGCCACCCTCAGCAATAAACTTGCTAATCTGGTTGTTAAAGTTTTGCTGACCGGGGAATGGCTCATCACCAATTTTGGGAAAGCCTCGTTGAATACCCAGCGTTATCCCTGGCCCGTACAGCAGAACCGAAGTTTCAAATCCCTTACGGAGCAAGCGAGTTGCTTGCAATAAATTCACTAGACCAATTGACCCTTCAAACGCAACGGTGTGAAATGTAACAAGCGCTTTCTCACCGGGTTCTGCTTTGACATCCGGGAAAACTTTCTCTTCATAATCGACAAAGAAATCACCAGCTTTATGAGCAGGAGTGGTTACTTCAGGCATGATTTTCTCCTTGATATTCGTTAAAAATTGGAACGTTTAATGGTGGGTTTAGGACTGATTTGTAGCTACTAAAATCCTTAAATCACCTAGCTGATGAAGGATGAACACTTAGCAAACTTATGTTGTGCTGCCAGATTAAGTGCTGGCAGATAAAGCGATTTGTATCTTTCACTACGAAACTTTTAGGTCTAACAATAAGACTAGGGGGAGCGATCGCAATACCTAAAACTCTCTCCAACTGCAATCGAACACCTATCTAAATCGATAGGTAGTGAATCCTAGATCCCCGACTTCTTAAAGAAGTCGGGGATCTGAACCTCTTATTACGAGCCAAGCAAATATTCATTGACGATGCTCCAAGCGTTTGAATACGATACTTTCTTCCTCGCCGTAATGTAATCAGCCAAGTAAGTAGCATCTCGTTCAATTCCCGAAAACCGTCCTGAACCCCACGTATACAACCACGGGAGTCCTAAGAAGTACAATCCTTGTACACCTGTTACACCGCGATCGTGACCGGGATAACCCTTGCCATCAAACACCGGAACCTCAATCCAACTAAAATCGGGCTGATACCCAGTAGACCAAACGACAGTACCTATATTCGCCTTTTCATAATCAAGCTTTAGCACTGCTTCCTTTGGCTCCCAAACAGGTTTGTAGGCGGGTTCTGTAGGTGCTTCTATTTGATTTTTTTCAATGAATGCATCAATGCTTTTCTTGATGTTATTAGCAACCGCATCCGCTCGATCCAAATTTTGCTTCAGGTCGTCCCAAAATTCGAGATGACTACTGCTAATAGTCTTTAACCTTCCATACAGTTGCATACCCTCCAGAGAAAATTGTCGCAGATCGATCTCACGCCCACCATCGCGACCTGTAACATAGTGATTAGTATTGGTTCTAGCTTTCTCTTTCTGGGGATGTTCGTCGATTGACAAATCGTAGTACCCCATTTGATCTAACCAATCAACAACATCTTTCCCACGATATCGGCGTGGTGATCGCGGGGCACTCCCGACACATAAATGGACTTGTTTACCTGCAAGGTGCAAATCCTCAGCAATCTGGCAACCGGATTGTCCGGTTCCCACGACTAATACGCTCTTTTCGGGTAAAGACTCTGGGTTTTTGTATTCAGATGAGTGGATTTGCATAATATGTTCGGGAAGCCGTTCAGCGATTTTTGGCAACTTGGGAATGTGGTAGCTCCCCGCAGCAATTACGACTTGATCGGCTGTATAGTCTCCAATAGAAGTCGTTAATTCAAAGACATCCTGAGAACGGCTCTTCCGAACTTTTGACACTTCCACGCCTTCCTTTACGGGAGGGTCAAATGATTTAGCGTAGTGTTCGATATATTTAACAATTTCATCCTTTTGCATAAAACCGTTAGGGTCATCTCCTGGGTAGTGATATCCAGGAAGCTTGCATTGCCAATTGGGTGTCACTAAACAAAAGGAATCCCAACGTTTAGAGCGCCATGAATGTCCAATCTTATTTTTTTCAAAAACGATATGGTCAAAACCTCTCTCCTTTAAGCAGTAGCTCATGGACAGACCCGCTTGACCACCTCCTACAATAATGACGGAATAGTGGTTTTTCATTGGCTCTCTTCTCGCTTACTTGCTTGAATGTTTGCAAGATTAAGTGCTAGCAGAGAAGGTATTTTGTATCTTTAAATACGAAAGTTTTAAGTCTAACAATAAGGCTAGGGATTAGCGATCGCGTTGTCTAAAACTCTGCAAAGCAGCCATCAACCACTATCTAAATCGATAGGTTATGGATTTTTCGGGATCTGGCGATCGTCGGGTGAATCAATTTAATGAGTGGAAGACGTATAGAATATCTCGGTATAATTGACTCTTAAATTACATTATCTAGAAAATTTCAGAATAATCATCTTTTAATGAATGTTATGCGAAAAGTATCTGAATAATCCCTTGATTAGGGGTTTTATCCAGAAAAAGTCAGGCTAATCAATAGTTAGGCGGCAGAAGGCACTTTCCGTAACGTCATCTTTTAAATCCACCACGGAATTGATAGGCTTAGGATATGAATGACAAAATTGTGGAACACCTTGCCACACAGAAGAAAAAAGTCGATTCGTTTCGCAAATCACTGACTTCAGAGTCTGATCGTGGCTGCGCGCTGTTCGCAGCAGCATATTTGGATGTGAGCCTCTCGGATCTACTTTATGTGTCATTAGTGGGGAACAAAAACATAGAGAAGGATCTTTTTGAAGGAACAGCACCGTTATCAACTTTTTCATCCAGAATTAAACTAGCTTACTATTTGGGGCTAATTTCGCAGACTTGCAGGCGTGACTTAGATGTCATCAGGGGGATTAGAAACGATTTTGCACATGACCCAGGGATTATCTCATTCAATACCCAGTCAATTCGTGACCGCTGTAAGAATTTATCCTTTTCTTACCATCAAAAGGATGCCGATCCGCGTTCGCACTTCACAGCTACTGTAATGGGAGTGCTAGGTCATATTCACATGGCTACGCTCTCAACAACTCCACACACTGAAAAATCCGATGATTCACCCTCAGAAGAAGATAAAGAGGGACATCGGCAGCGAATCAGCGAGAAGATATTAGAAGAAATGAATAAGGGTGCAGACAATATTTAGACATTGTCATGATGCTTCACCACGGCTAGAGTCCTTACACAGGCACTTACTCTCACTAATAATGAGATGCTCGACAAATTGCGATCGCAATGTCTCTCGTGTTAGTGCGATCGCGCTTGCGCTAGTAGTCCCGAGCGCTATCTATGAAACGTTATTTGAGGAAATCGACTTTTCCCAAATCGCGATCAAACGACTTCCTCCTTAGCAGCCCATCCCACGTTAAGCCAATCCCTTCTTCCTTAAGACTGGATTAACTGATCGATTATGCAGCCCGATTTCTTCTTTTTCCCGCGCTGTTCGAGCGGAATCCCCGTCATAAAACGGCCTTCCCCATTCTCCTTGATAGTTTTCCAGTTCCAACTCTTCTCCAGTTGCCAAAATCCGTCCGTGAAAGCTGATTCGAGCATGTGCCCGGTGTTCTTCATAGGGTTGGAAATAGTCTAAATAGGGAGTGGGTGCGAAGACAATCATAAAGCTAATACTATTCATGTCATCTTCATCACTCAAACGATAAACTTTTCCAAATTCCAACATCTCTGGAATGACAACTGCTCCATAGGTAATGGCTTGAAGTCGAGTGCGAAAGAATTCAGCTAATTCAATAGGAAGTCGTTGTTTTTGAGTCATTTCAGCCTCTCTTTGATACTTAGAAATATGTTACTGACTCGAACCCGATCATTGCAAAATTGTTGTAGAGACAGGACTTACGCATTTCAACGGTAAAGTGAGGCTTGAGGGAGAGAGTGGGAGAGTGGGGGACTGGGAGAAAGGTCGGACACATACTGGCTTTTGGCAAACGCTTCTTCAATGCACCTGCGTAAGTCTTGAGAGAACACTAATCGATGTTATCTGCGGCGGCTCAACTGTGCCGTTAAACTACTGAATCCAGCCATTCACAATTGCTTGATGGAGTGCCTGGTAACGAGTTTGCGCTTTGAGCTTTTTGAGAACATTATTCATATGGAACTTGACAGTACTCTCACTAATAATCAGGCGATCAGAAATGTTGCGATCGCGTTGCCAAAGACTCTACCAAGTAGCCCTCAAACCCCTATTTAAATCGATAGCTTATGATTTCTTCTGATAGGGTGATCTTCGATTGTAGGGTAAATTGAGGTAGGAAACTACCTCCAACTCTTTGAGAAGGCTTGAAGAGGTTGTTAGTAAAGGGTTTAGAGATCAAGGTATTGTCGGTAGGGCAGGCACAGGGTGAGACAATTGAATTAAGTGAAAGACGTGGAAAAGATTTCGGTAACTTTCTGAATATGCCTGCAAAACTCTCTAGTCCATACCAACCTTTTCTTCTTCGTATTTGCATGGCTTTACTGGTCTTTTTGTAATTGCCGCGATTTTGACCACATATTGGACATACGATGTCTACGACGGGCGATGGGGAAGAATTCCCTTGCCTGAGTTGAAGGAAATAGAAGGAATTCATGGCACCTTTGGGCTATATGCTTTACTGGTATTCCCTCTCTTTTCTCTATACGCTTTCCATCGTGGGCAAAAAAGACTTATTCAGTAAGATTCTGTGGCAAAGCTTGGACAGTTGGGTAAACCCATATGGTGATACACGCTGCATCGAGTCATTAACACGCTTGCTATCTTGGCACTGACTTTTGCCGTTTTCTCCGGCAAGATGATGGATGAAAAGTGGCTACCTAAGGGAGAGCTTAATCATGGTTGGTATTATGCTCACCTCATTTTATGGGTGGTGATGGTTGTCTGCATCGCCTTGCATCTGTTAATGAGTGCCAAGGTAGAAGGAATTCCTCTTCTTTTATTAATGTTGAGTTACCAGTTTCGCCCTAAAGATAGTCCCGCTTTGTGGCGAGAAAATATTCTTCAATGGTGGCCTGGTTTGCAACCTACCTTGGCTAAAGAGTGGTTAAAACTGTCTTTTCCTATCAAAACTTTAGAGATTATTGTGCTGATGAGCATAACTGCGGCTTGGATTGTTCTACTCTTTAAGTAGTCTGGTTAGCCGACTGAATCCAGCCGTTTATGATTGCTTGATGGAGTGCCTGATAACGAGTTTGGGCTTTGAGCTTTTTGAGAACATTATTCATATGGAACTTGACAGTACTCTCACTAATGATGAGACGCTCTGCAATATCGCGATCGCGCAATCCTTGTGCCAGCAAAGCCATCATTTCTAATTCCCGATTTGAAAGAATCTGCTGCGTTTGAGTATCTGGATCGACATCCCACAATTCGCCCTGAATGACTGCTTCTACCGCCTGCCGCAATTGATCTGGACTGATTGACAAATCAACCTTAGCTTTTATCCCCTTTGGTAGCGCTTGAATTCCCTGCTGAATCCATAACACGCGCTTTGCCGATTGAATCTGCGTGACATCATCCGTGAGCAGCGGTACATCTTCATCTGTTTCATTGCAGACCATAAGGCCTGCTAAAAACGCTAAGTGAGTAAATGCCAATTGCAGAAGCGGTAAACGGCATCCAATTCGCAATTTTTCTCCCAACTTATCGCGAGAGTATGGAACTTTAAGGACAACCTGAATCGCTCGCTGGTTCACACTCGCTTGAGTTTGCAGTATTCCTCCTAAATAGGAAGTCATGAAAAATAGTTGACCCAAGAAAGTTTGTATCCAACCCTCTGGATTATGACTCGTCAGATTAGTTGTAGGAACGATAGCTTCGAGTGCAACCGATTTTCCCGTGTAGATGAGCCGACAGTAACTGCATCCAATTTTATTTAGGATTTCGGCTGCCTGTAGAAATGTATAAGTTACAGCTAGGTTTAGGGGTTGCTCAGTTCCAACAAGAGTTAATCGCGCAGAACTCAGAATGCTAACTAACTGATCGGATAGGGAAAGGTTGCTAAATATAGGGCTGCGAGTTGAAGACTGCCAAATTTGCTTTTCTCTCTGGTACTGTAAAGCTGTATCTAACGCGAACGTTACTATCGTACACAGGGTCTGCAAAACTTCTAAAAATTCTGGCTCCATTGCATAGTGGCTAAAAGCTGCCAAAACTCCTACCACTCTGTCTTTAACAATTAAAGGATAACCTGCAAACCCACGAATGTTATTAGCGATCGCCCACTCTCGATTCCCCACCCACGACTCTGCGGCTAAATTGTTGCTTAAGAAAGAAACGCGATTCTGAGCAATTTTTCCAACTTTGTAAGCTCCCATTGGTATTCGCGCAAACGAGCCATTAGTATGGGTATACATTCCCGACGAAGCAACCAATTTCAAGGTCGTTTGGTCAGCTTGCAAAAGCCACAGCCGAGCAAACGCACAATTGAATTTCTCAACTAAACCATGTGTTACCCGACGTGAAATTTCCTCTGGTTCGAGGCATCCAGAAAAACATTGAGCAATCTCGTTTCCTTGTTGTAAATCCAACAAGATTCGCATCGGATCGAGTAGCTCTGTGAGCGCGTCAGGCATGTCAAATGGAGTCTTTAACTCTATTTAGGCGTAAATCTCAGCCTAAATTTGTATCTGAAACTACGAAAATCTTTCTTTTATCGCCTCAAATCAGTTTCATGAACTAGCTGGAGCATTTTGATTTGAAGCGAAAACAAAAACAAAAAAAAGAATGATAAAATTGAACTACTAATTTTAGAAACAAACATGATATGAAAAGTCAAAATTTAAAAAACAGCTCTACTGCGTGGATGAAGGATGAGTGTAGTAAAAGCGATTTAGACTTAAGGCATCAAAAATAGTATTAGGGGTAAAACTATCTCTGCAAGATCAGATTTATAGATCAATTACGGGACTAATAAACCTCTCAACTAGTTTTAGAAAGAAGCAGATAAGTTCCAGTTAACTGCTTGATTTCTCGGTGAAACACCTCAATTTCGCAATAAATACTCAACTTGTTTTGTATAGTATGACTTATAGATTGAGCTAATTTATTATTTCCAACAAACTCTGGAAGAATTAGTAGAGACAAGGGCCAGAACGGTTTCACTTTCTTGCCTTTGCGAAAGCATCGAATTTTGATGAGTTTACCTTAGTGTTAAATCCTCGGCCTTTCAAACCAGTTCATCCACGCGCTGATTCTTTTTCAGCAGACAATAGTACACCTTCTGTAGTTGGTTAATCTGTGCCATAAACCACCGTTTATGAGATACATTTTTAAAGTTAGTACAACGCGCCTGAAAACCATTGATACCGTGTCTTATAACCCATCTTTTTATTTATGTCTCGTGAGACAATTAATAAATGAGTTATAAGACGTTTTAATGAAAATTGGGTATTGCAGAGTTTCATCCAACGACCAAACATTAAAAGTTTTTAGATAAACTATTTCAAATGCAAGAAGCATGGTTGCCAGCGTTAGAGTACTGGTTTCTACCTGAACTTGATCCTGAGTTGAATTTAAGATTGTTGATGCAAGCTAATGCGATTACCTATAAACCCATCGCATAATCCCTGCCTAACAAGCCCAATGCAGCGGATTCTCATATATCGCTGGTGCTGAGTTTTAGGCATTTAACACCGCTAGCAGCTTCCTAGTCCGGCATTTCCTCGATGCTTCGTGGTTCCCTGTTGGGCTGCTGGTTCATCTGATGACGGTAACGACTGGACGCCTCATAGACTTCCTTGCGTAAACGCTGAATCGATCCCAGCGGCTGATGCTCTGCAATACAATGCCAGGCGTTGAACGACAAGACGTCATCCACGTACACCTGCCGGGCAGGACTGTATGCCTCCTGCATCCCAATTGTGAGTTTGGCGATCGCCTGGTAAGGACTTTCCCCTTCTGACCACTCAATCGACGCATCCTCGATCGGCATCGTCTCTAGATTCGTGCAAAGCTGGACACGGAGTTCATACTCGGCAGACTGTTGCCGGAAGAACTCAACGATTATATCTCGCAGTACAGAAGCGTTCTGTGTATCAATGCGTTTGCCAATGAGCGGCTGAAGGCTGGCGGAGACGGGAGTGATACTCAATTTAGCAATGTAATCTCCATAGCGCAGGGCAGCAGAGGTATGGTAGGTTTCCCCCAGAATGTGAGTTTCGGGCTGGGTGAGGCCTAACGCGCTCGGATAGAGGTTGATCCCTACTTTCTGAGTCATCGCATTGGTCATTCGAGCAACCGTTCCGAATAGCTGTTGTGCTTCCTCTGGGGCACTGACCACAACCTTTTCCTGGAGCAACTGCTCTGGGAGAAAGCGAGCAATAGTGCCCGATGGAAAGACCGGACTGTTAATCATCAAAAAGTCCTGAGTCACAGCATCAGGTTCCGTCTCTAGGAGCTTCGGTCCTGCCACGCCAATAACCTTGATGCCCATGCCGCGGAAGCAAGATAGACCATCCGGCATGATGTCACCGGGAACGGTTGAGAAGCGAATCATCACCGGATAAGTGCGGGGTTGGCAAAACAATCCCTGCGCGAGATGGGCAGGCAAGTTGTCGTAGATCCTCAGTTCCCCCTTCAGTCCGCCATGACTCTTGGCATGAGCGCCCCGCATGGCATGGCGATGTTTATCAAACACCTTCTGCCCCTGCCGGGCAACGGAATCAACGATTTCGCGAATCAGCCGCTCCTCGTCGGGTTGCTTGACTTCTAAAGTTTGGGAGTAACGGATGAATGGTTTAGGGGTGAGCATTGAGCGATCGATTCTGTGGGAACTGAACTTATACATCTGTAGTTTAAGGATTTGCTCCTGGCTCCTGTACTTCATCCTACTTAAGGAGGAAATGACTCAGAAGGCAAAACGGCAAAACGCTCTCGATGACCGCATTGAATCCGGTTGTTTAGCAAACGCGGCAAAAACAACTTTAAGGCTAGAACCTTTGCTGAGCGAATGTTTCAATCTCTCTTTTCTGTAGAATTCAAGACATTTAAATCGTTAAAACCTTTGATGAGTAAAGCTTTCACCCAGAAAAATCTCACGATTACAACTCTCATCAGCTAAAAATCGCTGCATCTGGGCTGACTCCTATTGAGTGCGGAAGAGCAAAGGAAGCGTCGCGTATCCGATACGGGTGAAGGTAGACTCATGGAAGTTAACTGACAAACAGAACCATGACGAACTCTGCAAAACATTACCCCGAAAAGCTTTTACTTTAAAAAACTCTGGCCAGTATCAGAGGAAAGCTTGAAGTCCAAAAACTGTGAATAACAATCTATCCGGTTCGCGTAGTGCTGATATTTGCCGCCCTTGTAAGCCTCCGAAACGCGATTACTATTGTTGCAGTGCTTCTCGGGGCTAAATAATCTCGTTCATTGTCCGGTCGGGCTTACTTAATCAGCGGTTTGGTTTCTCATAGCAACTCCACCTAAAACAGTATTTGGTTGGGCGAATCCAGCAACAGTGAAACGCTCATGAATCCGTTAGCCGCTGAGAGTAACTCCACCGAAAAGAGTCCTTTTCGGTGGAGTCTAAACCCCTCATCCTGGCATACTTAATGCAGTAATTGAGTAATGCAGTAACATGACCGTCATCTCTTTCGTTAATGAGAAAGGGGGCAGCACGAAATCCACGTCTGCTCTGCATTTCGCCTACTGGCTAGCTACCAAAAAAAAGAAAAAAATACAGGTGGTTGACGGCGATCCACAGCGCTCCCTCTCCAGATGGTTCGCCTCTATGGAAAGTCCAATCCCTGTGACTGCCCTAATAAGTCCTGACGATCTACTTGAACAAATTCCAGTTTTGGCTGAATCCGTTGATTTCCTGGTAGTTGATGGAGCAGGCAGTTTAGCTGAATCGACCAGAGCGATTCTCTTTCGCACTGATTTGGCTGTAATCCCCTGCCAACCCAGTAAGTTAGACCTGGATGCCGCTGCTGACACTGTGAGATTGATTAAACAAGCTCAGTCAGTTCGTGGCGGATTACCCAAGGCAGCAGTATTTCTCAGCCGCGCTCAGAAAAACACCCGATTGAAAACTGAGGCTATTTCCCTGCTTGAAAAGATCCCTGACTTAATATCCCTGAAAACAATCATCCATCAACGGCAATCAACCGCCGATGCCTTTGGTCAATCAGCAACCGTGTGGGACTTACCTGGCCCCGGAGCGATCGCAGCAACTGGAGAATTTGAGCAACTATTCAAAGAAATTCTGAGGCTGATGCCATGACCAAAAAACGCAAGCCTCTAAACGATGACGATAACCTCGCTAAGCAATTTGTTTACGGAGAACCAATCACTCCCCCACCCAAACAAAATAAACCTCAAGAAGTTGAACCTCCACCCAAGGAAGCTACAATCAGGCTCACGGTAGACCTAGCTGAATCCATGCACAGAAAGTTATCAATTCTGGCAGCGCGAACTGGGAAGAAAAAAGCCGAAATCGTCAGAATGCTTTTAGATGAAGCACTGCAAGATGTAGAAAATTAATAACTTTATTACTGCATTACTGCATTACTGCATTACTGCGATACTGTTTAGACTTGTTCTGATTGGGAAATAGAAATTCTTAGCCCCTAGCTATCGCCCTCAGTTCTGGCAGAAACTGAGTAAACTAACTGCGAGATTATGCCGAAGATCCCAGAGTGCAATCATCCTCTCGACTTCCGGCTCTCCTGACGGTGAAGCTAGAATTCGGAGCGCCGAATTCTAGAGAGCGATCGCTGTTGCTGCACTTCCTGGCTTGATACTAGTAGCAGAAAAATTCTGGTCGTTAGTGAAGCACCAAAGGTAACTGTCCCATTTTTGGTAATTGCCTAATTGAACAGTAGAAGCCTGAAATGGCGCAAAATTGTTCTTTGCAATTTAGACTGTCCCATTTTGAGCCATTAATGGGACAGTCTGAGGCAACAAGTATCTAAACTGTCTGTTCGATAGAAGCTTTGGCTAGCAAGCTTCTCAGCCTTAACAACCATTTTTTGTCCGTTACTAAAACTAAGCCAATCATAGAGAATGCAATCGCTCACCAGTGAAATCCGCTCGTTCAAGTCATCTGAAGCCCAATATCGAAGGTACCCTCGTAGCTTGTACATCTTGGGTTATTTGTACTATTTAAACCAAGCCAAAAATCCAATAAAAAAGCCCTTCGCTATCTTCTAAACAAGGGGATTTTAGTGCCGATTAGTACTAAATTTTATTCACTCTAGTAGGCTTTGGACTAGCACCTGAGCCAAAGCAGACGTAACCGAAGAGAGGCTAAGGGCAAATACTGTAAAAAGTATTCCTATTTTTATTGTTAGGGACGTAGGCTAGTAATTTGGGGGGATATCTTTTAATTTGCTTAGGATTTAGGCAGAGGGATCTGCGATCATCAAGCCTTGATCGCATTTCCCCTTTTCAAAGCCCTAAAGCCTTTTTGAGAGCGGTATTGACAGCTTCTATATCTGAGCAGTGACCGATCTTCTTATCAATAATTTCGTCTTCGACAGTCGCTAAATTATCGGCAACTACAACTGAATCGATTCGGATGCCCATTGCTTTGCCTAAGTCGCTATCTTTGAGTACAGTGACTCGTGTTTCTCCTACCCTGGAAAGGTTTGAGGTAATCATTGCAACCAACTTCTGCGTTAACTTAGTCTTTACATCATCTGCCTGAACAATGAGGACAGGGCGTTTCTTATAGGTTATGAGATCAGAATTTGGGTAGTAAACCAGGATAACATCGCCCCGCTTATAGGTCATCGTAAATCTCCATACCTGGCGCTTCCCAATCTTCTCGAAAAGCTGCCAAGCGGTAACGAATCGCGGCGGCTTGTTCCCTCGTCCAGCCCAATTCCTGGATTAAATGTCGAACTGAGCTAGGGTTTTTTGTAGGTTGAACTTCAGGAGCCTCTGAAAGCGTTCCAATACTAACATAACGATGTTCAGAAGCTGTTCCTTCAGAGACATCATTCATTGGTCGGTCGGCATGAAGTTGGGCGGAAGTTTGAGTAATCTGATGTTGCAATTGCTGAATCAGAATCTCTATTTCATTAGTCTGATAGTCTGATTGATCACCATTCTCTGGTCTAACTTCAGCAGAGGTGAACTTGAGGCGCTCTCCTTCACCAGGCAGATCCCGTAAGATTGATAAATACTCTTGATTCAGAGGGGCGTAGCGTTCTGCTAACTCATGAAGTTCATAGGCTGATTCAGGTAAGCCTGCTGCAATCATATACAAATCAGTCTGTAAATCCTGTGGCAACGGTTGCTCCAGGTTCTCTAGAGCCATTAAGAAGGCTTTCATTGTGACCAAATCTTCATAGCTCATGAGAAGAATCTGCCTGAAAGAATAAAAGATGCCAAAGAGTATGGATTTTTGATAACTTCGTCGATTTTATCCCATTCTGCGAAGGCATGAATCAGGGTGGAGTCAATGCTGAACTAGCTAGATTCGGTTAGAGGAATCGTTGTTCTCTAGAGAGGCTGCTTGCTCTTCGGCATTTGTAGACACATCGGTTTCTTCTGGTGACGAGTTAACTGCATCTTGCAAAACCGAAGTTAAACTCTTCTCATCTGAGCGATCTTCAAACTCCTCATGGGTGTAGAGCCAAACAAGAACGATCGAATTCTGCATAGAATTGATCAAATACATCGGCCGTCCCTCTCCAGAAGCTCCTCTCAGATTTGGCATTGCAAATCTTAACTTGCGGAATTCTAGGCCCGGCAAAGTCATCTTGCCTGGTATCGGCTCAAAAGCTGAATTTGAAGGGCGAGGATCGAAGCACAAACTATCAATTAGTTCAGCAATAAATACTTGGAAGGCTTGCTTATCTCTGCTGCCTTTGTAACGTTTAAACAACTTTTTGAGCCAACGCTTAAAGTTCCTCGTCGGGACTTTCAAAAACTTTTGTGAGCCAGTCATTAAACTCTTCAGAAGCCATTCCAGGAGATTGCTCCATATCAGCCAAGGCGAAGGTTAGAGCTTCAGCCATTTTACGCTCGTACTCTGGGTGCGATCGCTCAATTAGATCTAGCACCATATCCTTAAAGTAAGTTCCTAACTGATGCTTAACTTCTTCCCAGCTAACCGTTAACTCTGTGGGCAGTACTTCTGGGGCATAAGAATCAGCCAATTTGAGGCGTTCCCCTTCGCTGGGTAGGGTTTGGAGAGCTGTGATGTACTGCTGCTTCAGCGGGTTGTATTGTTCAACAAAGTCATGCAGTTCGTAGATTGAAGCTGGAAATTGTTCAGCAATGACGTTTAGCTGATACTGTAGATTGTGGGTCAGAGGAGTTTCCAGGCGGGTCGCTGCCGTCAGAAAGGCACTAAGCGTGATTGTGTCTTCGTGATTCATCAGAAGAACCCACCTGAAAGAGTAAAAGAAGCCCAAGAATAAGGATTTTGAATATCTTGCTCCATGTTATCCCATCGCGCCAGAGCTTGATCCAGGGTCCGCTTAATCAACGAGCGTCGCTTAGGCGGTAAACCTGGAGGCAGTTCTGCCAGTCTTTCTTTGTACCATGTCTCATATTTATCGTGAGTCAAGCCTCTCAACCATTGGATCGCCTCTGCGAGTGCTACTGCATCCGGCTTACCAGAACGACGACGGTAGAACTCAATCATGACTAACGCGCTCGCCGCAGATTCCACAACCCACAATGTACTAACAACCTGCGCTACACCAGAGTAAAGAAATCCACTCACTAAGCCTACATACTCAGTGGTGATTGATTGATGAGTGGTTAATCCTGTTTCACAAGCAGAAAGACTAACGAGGTCGTATCCAGTCAAATCAGATTGGCAGATTTCTTGTAGACTTAGTCCGTCATTTCCAGCCAGCAACAACTCAGACTTTTGAGGATTTTTGGGGTAATGGCTACCGTGCCCGGAAAAGTGCAAGATATTGGAACTTTTAGTAAGCGCATTCATAACAGTTTCTTGAGTTGCTTCAGCCTCTCGAATGGGTTTCACATCCTGAAAGGTCTGGCTGATGATTTGAGATTCTACTCGCGCAAATCCTAAGTCAGTGCTGCGATCGCTAGTCGGATTCTCGATACTGAGCAAATGACTGATATTGTTTGGTCGCCGCCCTTTCAAATTCAGTCCAATTTGGAGGCTAGGGAGGTAGGAGACGGTAAAGTGCTCGTTAAACAGCGCATGAAGCGGAAAGCGATGTAAATCTCGATGCGGGATCAAAATCAGATGGTTGATGCCGTCGAGGTGCTGTTCGATTGCCTCAATATTCAAAATTTCCTTGAGGTTTCCTGGTTCTTCCTGTCGCTCAAACAATCGTTGTGCCATGTCTTTACGCCAGGAATGCTCTGCATTTCGCTGTTCTTTGCCTTTATTTCGGTAGTCCCGATACTGGTCGTCCCACTCTTCCATCCAAGCTTCTAACCTGAGCAATTGTCGTAGGGAAGCAGGAAGATCGCCTGTAGAAGGTTGAGTAATTAGGATCGGAGCCGATTCACCGGGTTTCAACACAAAGGTTGTCAGGGAGGCAGGGCTGAGATGCCAATAGGCGATCGCCACTCCAGGCGTTAGAAGCTGCTGCATTGCTTCATAATCCAAACTAGCTAATTCATCATTCAAAGCATAGAGCAACCAGGAAAGACAGGCATTTTTCCCTTTTTCAGCTGTTTCCAATGCTTCTTTGAATTTGGCTTTGATTTCTTCGTTATCCGTCAGTTGGCTGGCTGATTGGATGTGGCGATCGACCGTCAACTGATCGAACCCTGCAAATTTTAATGCCAAGGCTTTGCGTTGAGCAGGGCTAGAGGTTTCGTTTAACCAGCGATCAAGATACTCAGTTCCTTTCCGTAGCTGTTCATCTGCCTCTTCAACGCTGTTCAAACTTAGAAGGACTTTGATAATATTCTGTAATGCTTCCAAATAAGGAGCTTTAGCAGAAATTTCCTCAAAGATTTTAATGCTTGCTAGATATGAATTGACTGATTTATTCAGGAAATAACTAAATTTCTGGTACTGAAACTTTCCTTGTTGATAGTAAGCATCTGCTTTGAAGACATACAATTCTCCAAGCACTCGTTTGAATTCTAATTCATTTTTCTGTAGTTCAAGGATTGATTTCTCACAAAAGTTAATAGCTGGCTCTATTCCTTGAGATTGCCAGATTACCTGCCCTTTTCCTCGCCAAGGAACATGACATTCTGGATGAATCTTAATTGCTTCTTCATAATTAGCTATTGCTTTTTCATAATTTTTTAACTGCTGTAACACATTTCCCAAACCAGTATAGGCGTTACAGTAGATTGGTTGAATTTCAATTGCTTTTTCATAACTTGCTAGAGCTTCATAACATTGCTTAATTCCCTGTAAAGCGTATCCGAGTCCGCTATATGCAGGATGGTAGTTTGGCTCAATCTCAATTGCTTGCTGATAACTATGAACAGCCTCTTCATAGCGTTTTAATCCAACTAAGGCTGCACCGCGATTACTCAACGCTTGGGAATTGTCTGGGTTGTAGTGCAACGATTGATCAAAACTGGCGAGTGCTTCTTCATAGCGCCCTAACTCACTTAAAGCAACACCACGATTTTTCCACGCTTGGGCATCATCTGGTTGGTCAGTCAGTATCTGATCAAAATTCGTAATCGCCTCTTCATAACGTTCCAAGTTAATCAGCACAGTCGCCCGGTTGTTCCAGGCTGCAAGGAAGTCTGGCTGATATTGCAATGCCTGGTCATACTTGGCAAGTGCTTCTTCGTAGCGCTTTAATTCAAGTAGTGCGAGTCCACAATTTCTCCATGCAAGTACATTATCAGGTTTATATTGTAACGATCGTTCACAATCTGCTAGACCCTCTTCATACCGTTCTAATCTAATCAAGGCAAATCCCCGATTATTCCAGGCCATCGCATCATCAGGCTTGTACTGCAATGCCCGATCGCAGCTAGCGATCGCCTCCTCATAACGTCCCAATCCAGCTAGCGCAGCACCCCGATTTGTCCAGGCAAGAACAAGATCAGATTGATATTGTAATGCTCGATCGCAATCTACTAATGCCTCTTCGTAGCGTTCTAAACTAGCTAGAGCAAATCCCCGATTCATCCAAGCTAAAGCAAAGTCAGACTTATAGTGCAGTGCCTGATCCAGGCTTACTAAAGCCTCTTCATAACGTCCCCACTGAGCGAGTGCAGCACCACGCCCCTGCCAGACTCCAGGATCGTTTGGTTTGTACTGTAATATCTGATCAAAATTGGCGACTGCCTCTTCGTAGCGACCTAAGTGATTAAGTGCAAAACTACGATTGATCAAGGCTTGGTCGTAGTCTGGTTGATATTGCAAGGCTTGATCATAGTTGGTAAGTGCCTCATCATATTGCCCCAACTCAGCTAGGGCAAAACCCTTATTATTCCAGGCTAGGGCAGAGTTAGGTTGATAGTGTAGTGCTTGATCAAAGCTAACAATGGCTTCTTCGTTGCGTCCCAACTTAGAAAGTGCCGCACCGTGGTTATTCCAGATTTCAGAATCCTCTGGTTTGCAGCCCAAAGCTCGTTCAAGGTTGGCGATCGCCTCTTCATAGCGTTCTAAGTGAATCAGAGAAATTCCTCGATTCTCCAAAGTTTGAGGATCGTTAGGTTTGTAGTTTAGTACCTGATCATAGCTAGTGAGCGCATCTTCATAGCGTTCCAAGTTAGCGAGTGCAACACCGCGATAGCTCCAAGCTTCAGCATCTTCTGGTTTATGGTGTAATACTTGCTCAAAGCTAGTGACCACCTCTTCATAGCATTCCAATGCCATCAGCGCATAACCACGATCGCGCCAAGCACTGAAATTATTTAGGTTCAACTCTAACGCTCTGTCATGGCTGGCGATCGCGTCTTCATAACGCCTCAATTTCCTCAGCGCATAGCCTTTGATATACCATCCCTGAGATTCGTCAGGTTGGAGAGCAATTTCTCTTTCAGCAGATTCAAGCGCCTCTTGATATCGTCCACAATCGTTTAGAGCGGCTCCTCGACTACTCCAAGCCGTAGGAAAATTGGAGTTGAGGCGTAAAACTTGATCAAAACTGGCGATCGCCTCTTCGTAGCGTTTCAGAACATACAACGAACTACCGCGACCATACCAAGCGATTAGGTTGTCTGGTTGATACTGCAAGACCTCATCAAAACTAATGACTGACTCTTCATAGCGTTGCAGTATGAACAGTGCAGTACCATGATCTTGCCAAGCTATAGGGTGATTAGGATTCCTTTGCAACGCCTGTTCATAACTGGTAACAGCATCTTGGTAATGACCCAGCTTGTTTAATGCACAGCCTTTGACGTACCATCCGTTAGCCGCTTCAGGTTCAAGGGAAATGCACCTTTCCGCAGATTCAAGCGCCTCTTGATATAGTCCAGTATTGTTGAGTGCTGCTCCCCGACCACTCCACACCCAAGATAAATTGGGGTTGAGATGCAACGCCCGATCGTAACTAGCGATCGTGTCGTCATGGCGTCCCAAGTTAGCTAGCACAACACCGCGATAGCTCCAGGTTTGAGCATCATCAGGGTTATGCTGTAATGCCTGGTCATAGCTGGCAATTGCTTCTTCAAAACGTCCCAAGCTGTTCAGTGCAGAGCCACGATAATACCAAGCCTGGGAATCATCTGGTTTAAGTTGCAACACCTGGTCATAACTAGCGATCGCATCCTCATAACGGCGTAAATTAATTAGTGCTGCTCCTCGATTACTCCAAATTTGAGGATCATCCGGGTTATGGCACAGCGCATTGTTATAGCTGGCGATCGCCTCTTCATATCGACCTAATATGGCAAGTGCTACACCTCGGTCGTGCCAAGCATAAGAATCATCCGGCTTGTGTTGTAGTGCCCGATCGTGGCTGGCGATCGCCTCCTCATAGCGTCCCAAACTCCTCAGTGCAAAGCCACGATTGTTCCAAGCTTGGAAATCATTGGGTTGATACTGCAAAGCCTTGTCAAAACTGGCGATCGCCTCCTCAGAACGCTGCAAACTATTCAGTGCAAAACCGCGATAGTACCAGGCTTGAGAATCATTTGATTTATATTGCAACGCCTGATCGTAGCTGGCGATCGCCTCCTCATAGCGACCCAAGTTGATCAACGCCCCTCCTCGATTACTCCAAGTTTCGTGGGCATCCGGTTTGAGGGTAAGTGCCTGATCGTAGCTGGCGATCGCCTCTTCGTAACGGTTGAAGTAGTAAAACGCATTGCCCCGGTTTGTCCAGGCTTGATAGTAGTCCGGTTTCAGTTGGAGGGCTGTATCAAAAGCAGCGATCGCTTCCTCGCATTTGCCTAAGTCAACCAGCGAATTCCCTCTGTTATTCCAAGCTTCATGGAAATCAGGCTGAAGAGCGATCGCCCGTTCAAAGCTTGCTAAGGCATTCTCATGAGCCTCTGTTGCATCCACACAACGACCCTCGGCGCTCCAGAGTCTACCGATCTGTCGCCAAATCTCTGCTTGTTGGGTATTGGGCGATACGTTTTCTAGGATTTGCTGTAACTGAACAATCTTGGCGTGCCGTTCCTGGGAACTGAACCGACAGTAAGTATCCCAATCCTGATCTCCTACAATGCTCTCCCAATTAACACCCTGAGGTTCCATACCAGTTGTCCAATTCCCCAAAGCCTTGTTTAATGTGTTCCTCCCAGCTTAAAGTCTTAATTCAGAAGGACACCGTTTTTTATACAAGTCTTTCAGAAACTGGCTTCCTCGACTAGCATAATTGGTCAATTAATATCTGTATCTGGCTGTTCCCACTAATACCTCACGTATAAGTTCGTCTACCGAAGTGCAAGCGTGTCTCGTTTGCGAGCAGGATGTTTGCACTGCCACAGATACCCAAAGCACAGAGCTAGAGGCGGGCTTAAGGACTCATCACCTGCGTATCATTACAAGTTTGATTAAGCAGTTTGGTACCCCAAGGATCTGAGAAGCAGTAATCTGCCCAATTTTTAAGGATTCGCTAGAGCGCGATCACCCTCTCGACTTCCGGCCCTCCTGAGGGGTGAAGCTAGAATTCGGAGCGCCGAATTCTAGAGAGTGATCGCTGTCTTGATCTCCAACTCCTTGCTAATCAGAGGAACTGTGGACACCAGAGGAAATGAGGTTTGTTAATGAGGAAAATATAGCGAAGCTGTCACCAGAGCCAAAGTAGGGCCTAAATTTCGACTCAATATGCCTTGTGGCACGTTTCTCTCCAACTAATTAACACTACCTACACCCATAGGACAAAGCGCTCAGTTAATGCTTTTTTTCACCTTTGTTATGAGATTGTTCGCAGTAGGGACAAAAGCGACGCTGGAGAGACATAATCAGTTCATTAGACCTCTTGCAGAATTAAGATGATGCGACTAACTTGAGTTCGTAATTACGTCACATTTATTAATTGCTTCATAACACATATATTAAAAGACGGGTTATGAGATACGGTTTGTTTGGGTTTTAGGCGCGTTGTGCCAACTCTAGAAATCTGTCTTATAAACGGTCATTTGTGCTACTTTGAAAGTTCGCTTAGTTAAATAGCTAAAATGCAAGCGCTAAAATAATTTCTCAAAACTCTAGGACTTACGCACGGACGAGAAATATGGTATTAGCGCAAGGTCTTGCGCCCTACCGATGGTGATTCAAAGGTGGATTTGCGTAAGTTCTGTGGGTGTTATCGGTTTTGTGGGCAAGCCTTGTCTCTAAACCCGCCCTTTGTATATTCAAAAACGTTTTTATTTAGAAATCGCTTACAACCCATTCCCAATCAGAATAAACGGTGCCCAGTAAAACGGATGGCCCAGGCGACTGCTCACGTCTGCTGGTAAACTGCTGTTAATGACTTCCTGCACGCCCAGCCCTCGCTGTTCGCCCAAAGCTTTGTAATCGCCAGTAATCAAGGCAATTTGAGCTTGCCGCAAGGCTTCAGCCTTCGTGATATTTCCCTTTTCCAGCGCGGCATAGAAGGCATTCATCAACGATTGGGTGCCACCATCATTCACTTGCCACAAAGATGCAATTGCGGCTCTTGCTCCAGTTTGTTGCATCTGATAACCAAAGCCAAGGACTTCTTTCCCATCTCCCAACTTATCGCCTAAACCCGTTTCACAAGCGGAAAGTACAATCAAATCTACATTCGGTAAACGCCAACTTCCTACATCTCGAAGCGTGGCACGACTGCCATCACCAAATAGAATAAAAGATTCCTCTGGCTTTCCTGTAACGAATGCCGCATGAGTCGCTAGATGCACAACCGAGTAATCATTCATCTGAAGAATTGTACCTTGGTTGAATTGCTTATCCACGACTTGTGTTGTGCTAGTGACGGTTTTTCCAAGATTTTCTACCTCAACTCCGGCGTACTTTAATCCGGAGAAATTGAAGCTTTCATTCCCGATTTGGAAGTTATAACTACCCGTTGTGAAGGCACCAGCTAAGATTTGTAATTTAGCTTGAGGTTTTGTGTTGAATTCGGTGAGGCTGAGGGCAGTGATGTTGTTAATGCCAAAGCGTTGCACTAACCATTGATTACCGTCATAGAGAGCAGCGAGGGGAATATAACGCAGTTGTCCGTCTGGAGCGTAGATAATGGTTTTGGCTTTGGCTTGAGTGAGGTCATTTTCGAGGGGTTTAATCAGCCAGTTGTAGAGTTTTTGGGCTGGGGTTTTTGCGTCGGTGGTAGCGTTATTTAAGCTGGTACGGAAGTCTACAATAGTTTGATTTAGTTCCTCTTTTCTAACAGCAACGGTGCGGCGAATGGGAGAACTGTAAGGCGTAATTAATATTAATTCCAGTCGGTCATCCAGAACGAAGGGATAGAGAATTACGGCATCTTGTTGGAGTCGCTTGAGGTTGTCTTGTAAGTTGTTGGCGTATTTATCTAAGTCTAAGCCTTCACCACCCGTGGTTTGCTTCAACTGGGCTACGAGTTGTGCGACTTCAGGACTTTTGAGGAATATTTGGAATTGTTGGACAAGTTGCTGCTGATTTTTCCTCAGTTCAATCACACGCTGTTTCTGGGATTCAGTGCGATTTGATATGGGAATGGTTTCCAGTTGGGCGAGTTCTTTTCCTTGCTCAATGGCTTGATTAAGAATGGCGTCGTAGCCTTGTTTAAGTTGCTGTTCGGGGGCGCGACTGGCAATGCCTTGAGCGGAGTTGTCACTGCCTCGGACGTTGTTTAAATAGTCTTCGAGTTCCTGGACTTTGAGTAAATCGAGGACTCGTTGAGCTTCGAGAATTCTATCTTGTTTGAGGAGTAAGTCAGCAAGATTGCGATAGGTGTAGGCAATGCTTTCTGTATACGATTGTTGTTGTTCTTTTGAGAGTCCTCGGATATCTTGGCGAATTGCTTCTCTGACATTGACAGATTGTTTGTAGAAGATAATCGCTAGTTCGGGTTGGTTTTGTTTGGCGAGTAGAAGACCGATGTTGTTGAGAGCTATTCCTTCGCCTTCGTGATCGCCTATCTCTCGTTTAATTGCCAAGGACTGTTGATGGAACTCAATCGCCTTCTGGTATTGCCCTAGAGAATCGTAAGCTGCTCCCAGACTCCCCAGAGAACGAGATTCCCCTAAGCGATCACCAATTTCTCGAGCCATAGCCAAGGACTGTTGATGGAACTCAATCGCTTGTCTGTATTGCCCTAGAGAATAGTAAGCATTACCTAGACTCCCCAGAGAACGAGATTCCCCTAAGCGATCGCCAATTTCCTGTGCAATAGCCAAGGACTGTTGATAGAACTCAATCGCTTGTCTGTATTGCCCTAAGTTACGGTAAGCCATACCCAGATTCCCTAGAGAAGCGGCTTCCCCAGAGCGATCGCCAATTTCCCGTGCAATAGCCAACCACTGTTGATAGAACTCAATCACCTTCTGGTATTGCCCTAGAAAAAAGTAAGCACTACCCAGATTCCCTAGAGAAGCGCCTTCCCCAGAGCGATCGCCAATTTCCCGTGCCATCGCCAAGGACTGTTGATGGAACTCAATCGCCTTCTGGTATTGTCCTTGAAAATTGTAAGCACTACCCAGACCCCCCAGAGAACCAGCTTCCCCAGAGCGATCGCCTATCTCCCGTGCAATTGCCAAAGACTGTTGATGGAACTCAATCGCCTTCTGGTATTGTCCCAAGTTATGGTAAGCACTACCCAGACCCCCCAGAGAATCTGCTTCCCCAGAGCGATCGCCTATCTCTCGTTTAATTGCCAAAGACTGTTGATGGAACTCTATCGCTTTCTGGTATTGCCCTAGAGAATTGTAAGCAGCACCCAGATTCCCCAGAGAACGAGCCTCCTGCTGGCCATCGTCAATTTCCCGTGCAATTGCCAAGGACTGTTGATAGAACTCTATCGCTTTCTGGTATTGCCCTAGAGAATTGTAAGCAGCACCCAGATTCCCTAGAGAACGAGCCTCCTGCTGGCTATCGCCTATCTCCCGTGCAATTGCCAAGGACTGTTGATAGAACTCTATCGCTTTCTGGTATTGCCCTACAGAACCGTAAGCAACACCCAGATTCCTCAGAGATTTAGCTTCCACCTGACGAGAACCAATCTCTCGTGCCATTACCAAAGACTGTTGAGAGAACTCAATCGCTTTCTGGTATTGCCCTAAGTTATTGTAAGCACGACCCAGATTATTCAGACAATCAGCTTCCCCTTCCTTGTCTCCTATCTCTTTATAGATAGCCAATGCCTGTTGGTAAGACTGTAATGCTGCTTGAAATTGACTGGTATCAAGCTGCTGATTCCCTTCTTCTCGCAATCGGTCTGCTTCTGCTTTCCGATTTGCTGAGGTTTGTGCCAGTGCTGGTTGTGCCGCGAAGGATAGGGGAAAATTAGGAACGAATGCGGTAGTGGTAGCAGCGAGTAGAGCGATGAGAGCCGTGATGCCGATTCTTCCGGGTTGCATGGGTAAACTCCTCGAAGGGCAAGATGAAGGATGGCTTGCCTACTCAGCATATATCTCTGAGCAATGTAGAGGTTATGCTCGAAACTCGATTGCTGGAGTTCAGCAATTGTCTGTCAGCAACTCAGAGAAGGTGATCGCATCCTTCACCTTAACTAAAAGCATTTGGTTACCCAATATTGGGCAAATTAAACAGGCGTTTTACCTTTATTTTGAACCCTGCTATACGGTGACTTTTATTTAGGTTCTTCCCAAATAATTTGTTATCTGACACTTGAAGAATTCCGGAGTTGTCGAACCTCTAAGTTCCCAATACTTTCTCAATCTGGCGCACCAGATTGAGGTTCCCTAAGGTGGGTTAGTTCCCTGGAAAATTGCAGAGTTGTCGAACCACTTGGCGAATGTGATCGCGTCTTACCTCTTCTTCTATTGCGACCTCTAGCTTTGGCAGTGGCTACTTTGAGCTGGTAGATGACAGGTTCGGGTGAATCAGACATCTTCGCTATCTTACCGCGTCGCCTGCTCTATCTCCCCCGAAAAAATCGCTCTCCATGTTGTAGCCACGGCAACCTAACTAGCGGTTGCACTGGAGCCGACGCACATATATGCTGGGCTTCGTGCGATGCCGACGCGCTGGGTCCGCGAACTTCGTCCTTAGCCCGTTACGCCCAAGACCTCAGCTTGTGAGATGAGCAATGAAAGCTGTGTATTCTGACCAAAAGCCGATTTTCGAGCCGCCAAGCATCTTCCTTGCTGGACCCACTCCACGAACGGCTCAGGTCGCATCTTGGCGAATACAGGCGCTTCATATCTTGCAGGAAGTCGGCTTTCCCGGCACGGTTCTGATCCCAGAGCGTCACGACTGGGCTAGTTCATTCGACTACATTGACCAGGTCGATTGGGAGTTCGCCTGCTTGGAAGCGGCGACGGTTATCGTGTTCTGGATACCCCGCGATTTGGTCTCGTTACCGGGCTTCACCACTAACGTCGAGTTCGGTCGCTACATCGGCTCTGGTAGATGCGTCTACGGCAGACCTGACGAAGCTCCCAAGAATCGGTATCTCGATTGGCTCTATCAGAAACTCACGGGTGAAGCACCGTGTACGTCGATCGAGGATACCTTAAACGCAGCCGTCATGCGTGTATTCCCCTCAAACAACCGCTGAAATTAGACTTAATCGGAAATAGAGTAGTTTAGAAGTGAAGGGTTGTTGCTCGAAGACCGAGGTGTTTACGATGTTGAGCTACGGCGCTATCCACAATAAACCTCATGTGTTTCAAAGCTTGACTGGACTCAAAGTAGAAGAATTTGAGCAATTGTTGCCGCCATTCGAGCAAGCTTGGATTGCCTATGTTGAGGAACATCACATTCAAAACAGAACCCGGCAACGTCAATATGGAGCAGGACGCAAGAGCCAGCTCAACGCGATTGAAGACAAACTGCTGTTTATCTTGGTGTACTTCCGCCTTTATCCGACCCAAGCAGTCCAGGGATTTCTCTTTGGCATTGGGCAACCTCAAGCGCATGAGTGGGTGCACAAATTGAGCGGCGTACTCAATGTTGCCTTGGGCTATGAGAACCAACTCCCTGAACGAGAACCGCACCGTTTGGAAGCCGTATTGCAGCAGTATCCGAGTCTGGAGTTCATCATTGATGGCACAGAACGCCGCATCAATCGTCCCAAGGACAAGGATGACCAGAAGCAATACTACAGTGGCAAAAAGAAGGCGCATACGGTCAAGAACAACGTGATTAGTGTTCGTCGGGGCAAGGTTGTGTTTTTGAGCGACACCTATGAGGGCAAGAAGCATGACAAAGCCATCGGTGATGAAGAGGACTATGAGTTTCCACCTGGCAGTAAGCTGTGGCAGGATACGGGGTTTCAGGGGTTTCAGCCAAAAGGCGTGACGACCATTCAGCCGAAGAAGAAACCACCAAAGCAGGAACTAACCGAGGCACAGAAACAAAGGAATCGAGAAATTTCAAGCCAACGAGTAGAAATCGAGCATCAGCTTGGGGGCATCAAGCGATGCAAGATTGTGGTGGACAAGTTTAGGAATCGGGTTGCTCATTATGTTGATGATGTGATGGAAACGGCTTGTGGATTGCACAACTTCCGTCTCAGCTATCGCTAGCTGGTGACACTTAGGGTGAAAGGAATAGAAACATCCCACTTTTCTCTACAACCTCTTATTTCCGATTAAGTTTATTGTCTGCCGCTCTCCACGACGCGGGCTAACTAACAGCTGTACCGGATGCCGCACAGCTATGCTCTTCGGTGTTCCTCAATTCCGCTGCGCGGTGTCGGTGAACCTTGCTGTTAGCCTGCCCTCGCAATGGTTAGGGCAGTACTTGTAGCTTCATGGTTTGGAGTTGGTTGCACAAATCCCTTGTTAAAGTCATCCCGCCTCCAACACATGGGAATTGCTCTATGTGTGGGTGGATCGGTAAGTGTGTGATCGCGAGTAACGGTGACGTTTAGATCGTGAATCGAACTCCAGCGAGTGAATTAGCCTAATTGTTTGCTAAAGCAATAGACACTTAAAAATATTTAGCACTCACGCCAAAAGCTGTCATTGTTGCTTCCATCAAGGAGCCGGTGGCAGTATCTAAAACTTTTTGAATTCAATGGTGGAAGAATCATTCATACAGATGCTAGAGCCAGCTAATTTTAACCACTCAGAATTGATAAAAATGTTGGTAAAAATCCAAGTACTGCCAGAGTAGTAGGTTTTTTATATTAGCAAAAGATAGAAGTATTTGGGGTAAATTCGGTGCCATACATCCCAAGGAACCAGATAATGATTGCTGTCTCAACTTCTGACCCTCCTGGCTAGTGAAGCTAGAATTCGGAGCGCCGAATTCTAGCTTCACTCGTTATCTGGACAATAAACCCTCTGTTGAACCTCCTGAAATGTCGGTACAAAAGAGAATGAGGTTTGTTGATGAGGATCTGGTACTGGAGCAACCAACTTATGGCGGCAGACCAGTGCCCATGCTGGAGCAACGATTCACACCAGAAGAAAAGCTATAGCTGCTGGATTATCACCCGCTGTTTACTGGCAGGTGTCCTCAGTACGAAATGCCCTTTGATATGAAGAACCCACCCTCAGCGCATTGGGACTGCGCCCACTGTGGTTGGGTAGATAATACTCTGTGAGCGATTGCGCTGATGTAAATTATCATGGGCAAACTCCAGCGGGTGGCTTAACGGGGTTATCTACTAAGGTTAAAAGTGTTTAGCGCTCATACCAAAAGTCGTCATTGTCTTTTCCATCAAAGTTACTTAGGACAAGTGGCAGTATCTTAAAGTTTTGAATTCAATTTTAAAAAAATCGCTCGCGCATCTGTTAAAGCCAGCCACTTTTAACCGCTCCGGCTTGATGAAAGTTTCGGGTGAAATCCAAAAACTGCGAGAGGAAAGTTGCAAGTCACTACATATTCATGAGCTGTATAACTACTCTCTAAAAATTAAGTTAAGTGGGTAGCAGTAAATATGGAGTTAAAAACAGGCAAAAGAGTGATTAAGGCCTTCTATCCTAATAATAGATAAAACATCTAGTAAACCAAGTCCTTGCCACTTAAATTAGCTAAAGGTTAAACTCTACAACAGCACCAATTAAATATCCAATCCCAAAAAGGGCGACTCTGCATTAAGCCGCCCTTTTTGCTTTTTAAGCTCAACGAGTTTCTTTGAAATCGTTAGTATTTTAGCCAAAATAGCTGTGATAAATATTCATGAAAATATTTATCACATTGGGTATCTGCTCAAAAGCTCAAAACTTGCTTACTTAAAGCGTTTCGAGGTTTTTTATTCCTAAAAAATTAGCTTCGCTTGTGGTGAAAGGGACCTGTTGGCGTTTAATGTAAAATGTGATAAATACTTGCATTTAGGAAGATAAAATGACCTTGCCCGTTAACAATCCGAAAACTGCCGCAGATGTTTATCAACTTTATTGCGGTCATCTCAAATCATCACATCCAGATGCAAAAACTGATGTGACAGCGCTGATTCGTACTTCTTTAATTCGCTTTACTTTACCCAAATGGGGGTTCCCTTTACCAGAGCGAAAAAAGCTCACTCAAGAGGATGTTAACGCAGGCTTGGAATTTCTGAAAAAGATTCCCATTCATGAATTGGAACACGCTCTTGAATATCAACAAGAAGTTTTTGCCAGTTTGGGGAATCCTGCTAGCTCTCGCACTTATCGCTTGCATCTTAAAAGACTGCTAACTTGGTGTCGTCAGCAGTCTTGGTGGAAAGGCTCTACCCGAACGAATGCTAGCAAATATTGTCCCCCAATTCGGAACAAAAGAGGCCGAGTCAACGATAATGTTCGGGTCACTGATAAAAAGCTAACAATAAATTCCCCACATTTTTTTTATGGGTTAAAGCCATCGGAAATTTCCTCGAAATTACAAGCCTCTCTTGATGATTTTTTGAAGTTTGAGACTGACTTGATGGGTAGCCGCAAACGCCAAAATGGACCTTTGCGTTTGCCTAGTGCTCAAAGTCATGTTAATAGAGCGAAAAGGCTGTTAGGTTGGCTTCATTATTACAAAGGCATACCCCTGGAAGAGTTAAATCTTAGACAGCTCGTTTGTGCTAGTGGCTTAACGCCTAACGGTAAGCGAAATGAAAAGGCTATCGATAAAACGATGGAATTAATTTACCAACACCTGCAATGGTTACGCGAGATCCGTGAGGCAGCACCAAGCACTGAGGTGAAAGTTGTGGAAGCTGCTATAGCAATTGCTAAGTTTCTCTATCACAAGGAATCTAAATATCAATCTCGCGAGACGGTTTCAAACAAACGGGTTGGATACAGAGATATTCCGATTATTGAGGAATTGCGGCGATTACAATCCGACATTATGGTGCGGGTTAACAACACGCCTCGCAAATCAGATGAATCAAAAAAATGGATTGATTGGGGTACTTTCCGAGCTTGTGTGGAGCGTTTACTAGAAGAATGTGCACCCCGAAATAACTCTGGCAAAAAACGTTCGGAGCGGACTGTGGCTCAAAGTCATCAAATCGCTCTAATTTTTTTGTTACTAAGTTTTTTCCCTGATCGAGGGCGCACGATTCGGGAATTAGAGTTAGGACGAACTTTAATTAATCGGGATGGTAAGTGGTTCATTGAACACAATGCTGCTGACTTTAAAACTGGAAACAGCTACTGCAAGAATGGTCAGAAACGAATTGTTGAGCTTCCAGCAAATGTTTATCCGTTGCTTGAGGAGTGGTTGTCTCAATGGCGGCAGGTTTTCAAACCAACTCATCCCTATGTTTTCACCCAACCCAATGGGAAACCGATGTCTGAGACTTCCCTGTACAGCTATGTGCGGAAACGAGTTTATCGGTTGACGGGTCAGGCTTTTACACCCCATATGGTCAGGGATGCAATTGTCACTCATTTGAAACTCTCTGGTACGTCAGATCAGGTGCTGACGGCTTTAGCTGATTTGATGGCTCACTCGCCAGAGATGCAACGCAAGGTTTACGATCGTCGTACTCCCCAACAAAAGGTGGCTCCTGCACTAATGGCGTTGCAATCTTTACCTACAGGTTCTTTGCCTCCACCGCCACCTCTATCTGTCAAAAATCTTTCAGACGCAGAGGGTTCATAATTGACCTGATACTATTTTGCTCAATGCTTGCTACACCTCCAGTGAAGGCAGGCAGAAAATAATTTACTAGGAGGACTCCTAGTAAATTATTTCAAGCAGGTGGGCTGGGTAGCTGAAACAATCACGATTTGTTAGAGGTTTGGAGCCATCCAGTTGCGCCTCACTCAAGCAGTTTAGGAAGCCTCTACGAATGCATTGTCTGGAAACATCTCGGTATAAGGTCTCATCCTCATAGTGTTAAAAGTGCTGCAACAACTCACTACGAGAAGAAAGAGATGACTGATGCTCAGACTAAGTTTTTAGCAACTATCAAAAGCCACAGCCCTCAAATGCAGGATAGTCCTGCATACAACAAGACAAAAGCTTTGGACAAAACAAAGTTGGCGTCGGAAATGATTATTAATGAGTTCCTCGAAGAGTTTGGTCTTGATCCTAATGAATACGGCCTTTACTCGAATCACTAACTTCTCCACTGCGATCCCGGAGTCGCCCATCATTGCTATTCATGCATTTACCAGATTAGTGTCTCTAGTTTGGTTGGGGGGTTTATTGAATCGCTTTGCTACGAGTATTAACAAATCTGAAACTTCTGCATCGTCCATTGATGCGATTGCAGCCTCTAAATTTGCGCTACCCATTAATCCAAAAAAGTAATCTTTGACTTCGTTAGGGAGAGCAGCAAGGAGCTTTTCTAAGCTATCACTATAAATCCGCTGTTTCCCGTTTCTAAAGCCGCTAATCATTTGCTGACTTACGCCAGATTGCTCAGACAACCACTTAGCGCTGATGCCATATCGATCAAGAGTTTTGTCGAGAGCATTAGAAAAATTCATCATAGTAATTCAGTAATTACTGCATTACCCTATATGATAATTCAGGAGCTACTTAATTTTTTTACTTCTTTTGTTAACCACAATTATGCCACGAAAATCCAATTCAGGGGGGCAAGGATGAGTGAACAATACTATCGTCTGACCCTGGAGGATGCGATCGCTAAATACAGCAGCGGCGACATTACCGCTAAGGGATTGCTTCACTTTTATATTCTCATCAAGTGCAAACCTGGCTGGAAGCTCAGGCTTGAGCAGAGCAGAGTTTGCAGCGAATTAGGCATTCAAAAATCAGCTTTCTACGGGGCGATAAGCCGTCTCAGAGAAGAGGGTTCTATTGATTGGGAAGCACCTAAAGGGATCGTTGTTTCATTGTCAACAAGCGCAGTTTTCCGCGAATGCGGAAAAGAGTCCACGATTGCGGAAACTGAGTCCACGATTGCGGAAACTGAGTCCACGATTGCGGAAACTGAGTCCACGATTGCGGAAACTGAGTCCACGATTGCGGAAAAGAATTTCTCGAAAAGTCCTTCTGGTGAGGCATTTGGCGATCCTCCAAATTCTTATCAACTTTTTATTAACTCTCTCTCAGAGGTAGAGAGAGAAAGTTTTTTAGAGTTTGGAAGAAAGAGGGCAGGTCAGTTGCCGAAACCTCCGGAATTGCCCGACAGATGGATCGCTGCCAATTGGGAAGAATTAAATCAGCTATGGCTTAAGCAGCTGTCACCGTCGCAGATGCCAGCGGTGAACAAACAAAAGTGGGCAAGTGACCCTCGCCGCGACGAATGGATCGCCCAAATTCGCCAAGGTAAACCGCGCTGGATTGCTCAAGGTGAGCCAGCACTTACCAGAGATGAGCGGAAAGCTTTTGCAGAGTGGGCTGATGCTAGCGGATTAATTTGGGGGGCTGAGTCATGAATCTCCCAAAACTTCCTCGTGACATTATTCGCCCGGAAGATGAGCCGGGGCGGGATAAAGAACTGTGGCAACCAAACTGGCGTTGTTTCTGTTGCCATGACACGGGCACAATTCAAACCTACCTGGTGCAAATGGTGATTGAAGATTACCGCTGGGACACTGACCGAATTCCGGTTTGCCAGAATCCCAGCTGCGTTGCTGCTTCAAACATTAGCCAGGGACTTGAGCCTTATCTGGATTATCGGCTAGACGCTGCAATATGCCAGCAACTTGACTTAATCGACCGCGATGGCTGGCGCGAGACGCTGCGAGATGTAAATCAGCGACGGCTGAATGTTCAAGCCGTGGCTCAAAAGATGAGTTTGAGAAAGAGTGATCGCACTTCAACGGAAGAGATGGAAGCTCGCCAGCGCCACTCCGCAGCTAGAGACGGCTGGGGCAGTGAAGTACAAAACGATGATGAACGTCAATGGCTTGCAGGGAGAAACGCAGAATGACACACGAAACACCGGATTTTAATTGCACTAATATTCGCTTTTTTGACGATCGCTCGGAGGCTATCCGTTACGAGATTTTAGCCGATGGTACTTGCTCATACTGTGGGCGCGAAGCGAAGTTTATCAAACTCCCCGATGGTGATGAAAGCCAGAGCAATTCTTGTAAGTCCTGCGATTCATTTAATGAGGAATTGCCCTCTGAGAGGTTCTATGACTAACCACATAGCGGGGCTTAAGGTAGGCGATCGCGTTGAGGGCTGGTGTCCGAAGTCCCGTTGTTGGGTAAAGGTTTCGGTGGATCGCGTATCTGCAAAATCATTTCAGGGCACTGATAAACATCTCGAAAAATGGACAGGGCTAACACAGTGGAGAGAACCCAGCAATTCACCCAACTTGACTTCTGTTCCGGCGTCGGGGCAGGCTTCGCTCTCGCCGGATTGCAACTCGGTTTCGACCTCGTTGGACTCTGCGAGAACAATCTCTACTGCCGCGACATCCTCAGCAAGCGATACCCTAGACGCACAATCCTTGGAGATATCAAGCATCTGGACTGGACAAATATCAAATACAGCTGCATCACTGATGCTGACATCATCACAGCCTCGCCACCATGCCAGCCTTTCTCAGTCCAGGGAAAGCGTAAAGGAGCCGATGACGAGCGAGATTGTTTCCCCGCCGTCATCAGAGCGATCGCAGCAGTGCAGCCCAGATTTTTCTGCATTGAGAACGTGCCCGGATTACTTAGCTGCCCTTTTAAACCCGGATGGGCAAGTGGCTCATACTTTGAAATCCTCGCTGGAGCTATTGAACAAATCGGCTACAGGTGGGAAAAACTTCTTATCAGCAGCGGACACTTTGGATCGCCCTTCCTTAGAGAGCGGGTACTTTTGGTTGGAATCTCCAGGGGGCTTAAGTTCGACTGGGGAAGGGCGACCACCTGGACAGACCAGGTTAGAGAGTTTTTTGAGAGAGAACGGGCTTCTCAACAAGGGCGAGGTATTAGACCCGGCTACCCTAAGCGATTGGTACAACATCCCGAAGAATTGGCTAGACCCCTTGGAGTTCCGAGCGGCAGCGGAACTATTAGAAGCCAGAGAGCAGCAGCTGGAAATCTTCTCGATCCTAGAGTCGCCGCCGTCGCCCTCCGTCGAGTCTTGTACTTGTCATCACTCTGTTGATGGTTGTGAGGCTTGCGGCTGGTTTACCACCGTGCGGTGGAACGAAAGGGACGGCTGGGGCGATGAACCGCTAGATCCCGATGATGTCTGGAGAATAGGCGATCGTGTCCGTTGGCGGAAGGGCTTACAGCAATTTGGCACAGTTCAGGGATTGCAGCAGCAGGAGCTACTAGGAGGTAAGTTACCCCTGATAGTTGTTCGCTGGGATGGTTTTGATAGCGATGTCCTCATTCCAGCAGAGCAACTTTGGCGGGTTTGGAATACGGACCGAGCGCAACCTAAAACTAATTCCCCAGAACCGACTAGAAAGCGATCGCCTAAAGGAACTCGTCAGCCAGGGCGATGTGACAAAGGGCAAGCTAATCCATCAGGCAGAATCGAGCTTCAAACTAAGCATAAAAAACTCAGTTCTGGGGAATTAAAAACTTATGAATACAACCTCTACCGTTATCAACTGGGAGGCAGAGGAAAGGTTTACTCTAAGGTCATCCCGATTGGGAAACTTGAAGAAGTTCGGGAAGCGATCGCAGCGGGTCATCCCGCCGCGATAATTGTTAGTTGGTTTTGGGGTAAATAATGGGCTACAAGCTCAGCATCAATATCAATAATTGCTCCAGAGCTGGCAGGGCAATTCCTTGTAATAACTCACAATTTCTGGCTGTAAAGCAGATGAAAAGACGATTCCTGCTGAAGGAAGTCTCCTTTCATTCAATGAATCGCCTCTGTATTAAAGGTTTATTGAGTTGGAAGCATGATGTAGCAAGGTTTGTAAGTCACTCCCACGAAGATACCCTGTAACCAATTGCAAAGGGTTTTGTATGGACACTACTGTTTCCATCAGTTTGAGGGCATTTTAGAGTGGCTATTTTGTCCAGTTGTCCACTGGACAAAATAAAATATGTCCAGTGGACAACTGGACAAGTTGAGATAATAATGGAAAATTTGATTAGTGTTAGCAGCTTACAAGAACGCTACAACCTAAGCAGCAGGCAGGCTGTAGACGATAGGATTAAGGGCTTAAACATCCAGAAGCCAGCACGAGGGAAGATTTCTCAAGAGCAACTGGACAAACTGGACAAACTGGACAAGTATTTAAAAACTGGGGGCAAGATTGAGAATTTTGCCCAGCCAGTAGAGGCTGAAATCCAGCAACTCCAAAGGATTTCAGCCGATGAGCGGGAATTGTCCACCGGGCAACTGGACAAGCCTGCATTGTCCAGTGGACAACTGGACAAGTCGTCAGACAATTTTATTGAACTGGTGCGAGAGATTGCCGCAGCACTGAAGCCAGTGGCACCACCAATGGAGCCGCTGCTATATCTCAAAGAATTGGAAAGGGCTGCGGCTGCTGGCTGGCTTCTCTCTACTGACCAAGTGACGAAACTCGTAGGGGTTAAGCCAATTACTAAATATGGTAAACACACTTTTATTCGTGGCTCCTTTGCCTTTTCTAAAATTCCCCTCAATGATGAGGGGGGCAAGCCTAGATTTAAAAAGATTGGCAGTCACACTGCTTGGCGCGTTTCCAAGGTTGTTGAATAGGCATTTAAAAAGCTCCTTAATCGGGGCTTTCATTTTTAGTCTGGTTCTGGGGAATTACGCTTTAGTCTTTTGTCCCATCTCTCAAACCTCTTAGTCGCGTCTTAGGTGAAAGCAATTTGCTATTTCGTCGGTAGAAGCTATCTTAATGTCCGTCAGCTCAGTAACTTTTATGTCGTTAGCAAATGAGGCTTTATTAGACCATGACCATGAGTAGCCATCGCGATGATACTGAAATCAGCGTACACGTGGACAATTAGTAAGGTAATAGCCAAGTGCAAGACAAGCAGAAACAGGAGCTAAAGGAAAAATAGCAAGCCTAAAATCAAAAGGCCCGCTAGTGTTAAGCAATGTATTAACGTGTTCTGCTAGTCGCGTCTGTATACTTTGCCATGACTCTTATCAGGTTCTACTCTAACAACGAGGGGATCGCCTGAAGGAAAATCTGGAATGAGGGCGGCTATTAGGCTATTGCAGGTTCTAAGCCAAATGGGTGTGAACCTTGTAGAAGTATCGTTGCCCATCCTGTAGTGATTCTGCCGCGCTCAGGTAAGCTGTTTCGTACCCAGGCTTGGTCGCTACGAAGTTGCTTTATATACTTAACTGAGTTTGTATTTTTTTGCCCATCAAGACGGGTATGACAGTTTTGACAAAGCAAAATGAGATTGTCGTATTCATCCCGCTCTTTTTAGCCAGGGTTTTGTTTGCACGTGGACCTGAATCACTTGAGGCTTCTATATGCGCTATTTCACCAATGATGACGATAGTGTCGTAGTCGGTAGCATCTGCATACAGTTCAATTCGATAGGATGGAACTGCATAACGCCCCGCAGCACGCCCCCAAAGAATTTTTAGCGTCCGGTTACTGTAGCTTCGTCCTGACTTTTGGGTCATTACCCCTTCAAACGACATAACTAAAGGATGAAGCGATCGCACCTTCACCCTCGCCGAGTGTAAGGAATCTCCAACCGCTCCACAGCTTTACGCTTCGTTTCTTCCCCGCGTCGGTCATACTTGGCAGTGGTCACGGGTGAAGCGTGTCCTGCGAGTTTCTGCACCGTGACAATATCAGTACCAGCATCAAGGAGGTCTGAGCAGAACGTCCTTCTAAAATCGTGGGGAGAAAATGCTGCTACAAGAGCTTCATTCGCGCGTTTTTGCACAATCAATAACACCGCTTGGGGAGTCATCCGTCGCCGTTCCACCCGTCCGCCTTTCCTGATGGGACATAATAGCGGACCCGGTGACAAGCCTCTGACAACAAGCCAATCTTCCACGAGAGCGCTCGCTACACTCGACAGATACACAGTTCTATCTTTCCCCCCCTTCCCATCGCGCACTTCCAGCTGACCGCGGCTGGCGTTAAAGTCTTTCAAGTCCAGATTTACCGCTTCAGCCCGACGCAATCCAGCGCCCCTCAAAATAGCGATGAGCGCCGCATCTCTAGCACCCGTGGGTGTTGCGTCATCAACGCACACCTGAAAGAGCGCGGCAATTTCATCCTGACTCAGTGCCCGTCCTCTGAGTCCTTTTTTGACTGCTACGCTCGGAAAATCCACAGCATGAGCATAATCGGTCGCATCCATCAAATCTAATCTCAGCGCCTCTTTCAGCACTCTTCTCAACGCACACAGCATCTTATTCGCCGTCGCCGGGGCGTATCGTTTCATCAGTGCCGTGCGGATAGCCGCAGTGTTTTGATAACGGAGGGCTGCCCAATTCAGTGTTATTGCATCGCACTGATTGTTCGTGAGAAGCCGAGCGATCGCATCCAATGCCTGTCTCATTGTCGGTCTGGAACCATCCGCCAGCCCATCCAAATACACCGCAGCCGGATGCTGAGTCAGTGGCAGCGGTGTTGTCAGCACCAAAGTTTTCGCGGCTAGGCGACTCATTTACTTATCAGAAGTGTCGTTCTAGAAAGCTATTTAATCATGGAGTTAGTTCGCTTGGGAACTAATCGATGGGGAGCGATCACATCGGTCTTGCTTGGGTTAGCTGGATGTCTGCTACTCGGCGAAAATAGATGGTTGGTGCAACCAGGGGTACCCCTGACTTGAAACTATTGATATGTATAGATTTCAGCCTTTGTCTTTTAACGATGAATGATACCCGTTTTCACGGCTTATTAATAAGTTTTCTAAATATACTAATTTGACTGGATTTGACAAACTCTCTTAAATTTGGATTTTTGATAAATTTCTGAAAATGCGACTATCTATTCATTTATGCTCAACTCAAATCTGAGATTGCCTGATAAGAGTTGAGAATGAATGGCTAAACCCCATTGGGATACAGAAGAACTCGTCGAAAATGGACACTTCTTCCCCAAGAATTACCTACTTTTTTGGTCGCGCTCATTATGGCTTTGACTGATAATTTTTTCGATGGTAGCAGATGGCGAGAAAATATCTTTGCCAAAAATGGAAGTTGGTTGGTGAGAAATAGCATGGGTCAATCCCTCATGCTGGGGTAAATATTTTCAGCATACTTTGCCTAGAAGGAGACAAATTAGGCAAAGTTATGATTTGTATTACTTATCAATTCCGCCCCAAAAAGGGTTGACTTTTGTGACAACACACGAGCATTGCCCCTGGTTGCACGAACCTTCTATTTTCGCCGTCTCGCACGGACTCAACTTCTCTTGGCACCAGGTATTCCCGCACTCTCACTTCAGCATACTTATGGGAGTTTGGAGAACAGCGAAATGGATTAAGAAATTTACCAACTTTTGATTGTTGAGTAGAAGAAGGAGCCATACTTAGACCCCCTGAAAAATCAATCAACTTTAGGGCTGTTTTCCCTACTTTCGCCCTAAAGTAGGCATTTGAGTTAATGTTGCATCAATTAGTAACTATGTACTAAATCGACCCGGTTTGTAGCTTCATTGCATTGGGACTAACTAGAACAGACAGTGGTAACGATACTCTGCCATAGCTGGCAAATTGCTGGTTGCGTTCAGAGAACCAGTCGGAGGAGTAAAAAAAGCCTGAAACCTCTATCTGATAAGCATTTCAATCGCTACTTTGCGACTGGTGTCACCTTCGCTATATTTGCGCCTCTCAGGTACAAGATGACCAATCAATAACTTCAAGAATAATGCTGGGATGAACCACTCTAACCCAGGTGTAAAACCAACTTTGTAAAGTCCTATTGCAACAGCAATCAGATACAACCCCACAGCTAAGGGTCGCTTGAGGTAAACGGGTACAGCTAACACAACTGCCGTCGCCAAGAGTAGACAAGCACTCACTGACGTGAAGTAGTTCCAGTCAAATCCTACACCCACGCGAAAAAACCATGCCGCGAGTGCAATGTGGAGCAGGTGCGGCAGTATAAATGTAATGTGCTCAACTGAATTCACTTCGGGTCGGTGGTACCAACGCTTTGTCGTATCGGTTGCATTACAAACAGCACCGCCAATAATATCGAAGCCGATGATTGCTCCAACAGCAATTGGTAAGAAGCCAAACCCAAGCAACCAAAGCCGAAATGCTGCCAAAGCTGCACCTACAAAGGCACTGGTAAGAATCAAGATATTTTCGGCGGGAGTAGCACCCGGTCCAATGAGCCGATCCCAAAGTCCAAGCAAACCACTACGAAGAGTAGGGAATTCGTAGCGATTGACCCTGTTGATACAAAGTTAACTATCAATTGATGTCAAGTTTAGCTAATGGTGAGGCTTAACTTCCGGTTCAGCAGTGGGTCGAAAGTCGATCCAGCGATCGCCTTCGCCTTCGGTACTGTATTGCTATACAAAGGCGTACCTTGACAGCATTGTCGCAACCTCTAACTCAAGAATCTCTTAGGAAAGAGAGGTTTACTTTGCCAACTTTGTCAGTCTTTAATTCGGTAAACCAGAGATTTCCATCAGCTCCTCGTATGATGCGATGCATCACTGTTCCGGGAGTCGGAACCTCATAGAAATCAATTGGAATATTGCTGATATCAGAAGAATTGGTGGTTAGAATCTGCTTGTCAATTTTAATCAGGTGATCGCTGCCAGGTGGTGACGGGTGATTCGCATCCACATATTGCTGAACCCAGAGGTTATGGTCGGTGTCAAATGCCAGTGCTGCTAGAAGAACATTATTTTGCAGCTTGGGTACTGGAAATTCAGTAATGCAATTAGTTTTGCAGTTCTGTTTAATGCGTCCAACGTTGTTGCCAGCCTCTTCGGTAAACCACATATTACCATCCGGTCCAGGCACAATCGCGATCGGACGACTGTTGAGAGTGGGAATCTTGAACTCTTCAACGGTTCCATTGGATGTAATGCGTCCAATGGCATTGCCTACTAGCTCGGTAAACCACATATTGCCTTCGGCATCTGCATGGATATAGATCGGTACACTGCCTACAGTTGCTCTTGGATTGTTTACCGTTGAGATGGGGAAAGTGTCAATGGTGCCATCTGGTGTAATGCGACCGATGGTACCAGTGGCTTTGCCAGTGTACCAAACGGTTTTACCATCGCTGCCAATTGCTAAGCCATGCGGATGGGTGTTAATTTCCTCGGTACAGGTGGTGCAGTCTAACTGAACATCGTATTTAGTGGCTGAATCGTAGTTGGGATGCGTCGGATCGAGGCGGATAATTTCTCCGGCAAATTCAAGGGTGACCCAAAGCTGACCCGCTTGATCGAAGGCAATCCCGTGGGGGCCACTGTTTTGAGGCATGCGGTAGAAGGTCATTGTGCCATCTGGTTTGATGGCGATAAGCTGATCGTAGTTTTGCCCCGTGATCCAGAGGGTATCGCCATGAAATGCCATTTCATGGGTTGAACCCCGTAGGTCAGAGGGGGTCGAATATCGGTTAGGGTAGGAAATGGCAAAATCGACAATTTCATCTGCAAATGCCAATTCAGTGAATGAAAAAGCACTTCCTAGTATTAGTAAAAGTCCAATTAAGATAGCACAGAATATTTGACCTAATATTTTCATTAACTAACCTCTTGAATTCAGGACTTTTAAGAATTTATACACAATTTCTCACACAAAATCCAGATGCAATCGTTGCTCAGTAAAGAATTAAGTACGCAATTGGAAATTGTTTGTTTTAGGTGTACTGATATGAGGTTCAATTGGAAAATTTTCACCTTCACATAGCAAATAGTGCTTTATAGCAAGCAGATGCAACCCGGAAAACCACAGGTCACTCCACAACTTTAGCAAGTTACAAGCGCAGCACCAGTTTGAGCTGGTAGATGGCAGGTTCGGATGAATCCGACATTGAGCCATCTTACCGCGTCGCCTGCTCTATCTCCCCCCCCAAAAAAATCGCTCTCTACTTGCGATTGGTTATCTTGGTGTCGTCTGAATGTAGATTTCGAGCGATTACCTGCTTCCTCAGAGGCATTTATCTACATTGCGATGATTCGACTGATGCTACGCAGACTTGCCTGATGTTTCTCTGACTTCCTCCGTATTTCCAAATATCCTCTTAGCTCCCCGGCTTCTTAAAGAAGTCGGGGATTTCGACTTCACAAATCAATTAGGGCTTCGCTAATACACAATGCTCTTTCTGAATGAGCTGACGTAATTTAGCAACTAACTTTTGGCTGTCAATAATTGAGTAGTGATCGACACCCGAAATGATTTCTGTACGAACAGAATTTTGGACGTAAGGTTGCCAATCAAAACTCGCTTCAACCCCTTCTGGATATCCCTGAATGGCTGCTTGTTTTTCGGCTTTTAATAGAAATACGGGACAGGTACATTTCCGCGTCGGGGTGTATGCTCTCATTGCTTGCCAATTGAATTTAAAGACCTCAAACAATCGTTCGGTTCGCTCGGATTGCAAGTCTAAATTGCTGGCGAGTACGTCTTTGTTGAACCAGTCAGAAAGGAAGGTTTCTAAATCTTCTTGATCGCTATTAGAATATTGAGCTGTTTCGCTCAAAGGAGCAGGCGAATCGAATAAGGCGACGAAGTCTACTTGTTCGCGATTTTCCAGAAGTTGGAGAGCCATTTCAAATGCAACTAATCCTCCAAATGACCAACCGCTGAGGGAATAGGGACCTTCGGGCTGGCGTTTTTTGAGGGCTTGAATGTACCGCGCCGCCATATCGCTAATGTTTGCGATCGCTTTTCCGGTTTCTACCCCTTGTGCTTGAATGCCATAGAGCGGATAGTCTTTACCCAGGTGACGGAACAGTCCGGCGTACTTTGAGGTGGTACCGCCAATGGGATGTACGCAAAATAAAGGATTGTGGCGAGTTGCATTCTGGTTGGAATCGCCTTTGCGAAATTCCACTAGCAAGGGGTCAAGCTGAGAAACCGTTGCATAAGACTGTTTAGCATCTTGCTCTACAATATAGTTTGCCACCGCTTCAATCGTGGGCAACTCCAACCACACAGACGGTTCAATCCGCCAACCCAGCCAACTGGTAAGTTCTCCAATTAAACCCACTGTCAGCAGTGAATCTAGAGGATAGCTTTCTAAGGGAGCTTGCGGATCGATTTCCGTTACTGGCACGTCTAAGTCGGCTGCCATATGGTTCACGATCCAATCTTTAACTTTTTCCAACGTCAGTTCTCCGGCATATTGTTCTTGGGAGACGCCAACTACTGCCGTTGCGGCGGCATAGGGTTCGCGCACGCGCACGCCTTCACGCGCTGGTAGGAAGAAGCGACGCACTAATTCTCTGGCATAGGCAACGTTCGCTTCAATTAATTCAAAGTTGAGCAGGCTACCCACGTAGTAAGTATGGTGTTTCCCCTGCATCGCCTCAAACTGTTGGTAATAGCCGTCTTTCAACTCTAGGCGGCTAACGTGGGGCATATATTTCCAGGCGCGTTGCGCGTGTACCTGAACGAGCTTACCGCCCATACGCTCCACATCTGCTTTGATATAGCCAATGATGTCATCACCCGTTATCGAGGCATTGCCATAGGAATAGACCGCATAAACATCAGTTTCGTCGTAGCGGTGATGGAACGAAACAATATGCCCGATTGTAGACAGGTCGAGATTGTTTTCTTTCAAGAAATAGAAGGCATTGCGTGGGATGCCCTCAATGGTGCAAACGGTTGTGTAATAGTCGAGGTAGCGAATTTTGCCAAAGAGTTCTCGTTCTTGGGGCGAAGCATCGAGAAATTCTAGAGAGTGGTCAAAGGGAAGTGCTAGAACAATCTCATCAAAGTCAAATTCCTCGTTTTCCGTGATGATGCGAACCCCTTTCTCTATGCGCTCGACCTTGGTAACGTGGACGTTGCAGCGAACATCCTGCAATTGTGCGGCTAGCTTGTTCCAGACATTCAGCCAACCCCCCTTAACCGTCATCTGCTGGCGATTTTTCACATTCGGGTTGAGGGACATGAACCCGGCGGCATCAGAGTATTTGATGAAATTCATCACGGGGATGGAGTCATCAGCGAGGTAGCCGTAACCAGCGGCCGTATGACCGATGCCCAAGGATTTCTCCATCTCTGGAAGCTGATTTTTGCTCAACCACTCAGAAACCGATTCACTCAGCGCATCGCCAACATGCACCAGTCCGGGGCGGGCAATGCCTGGAAACTCCGACCACTTCATAACGTGGTATTTGAGAAAGTTCTGCTTCTCATACAGGGAAGCATCATCTGGTACAACGGTTTGCTGCTGAAAATCGTAAGTGAAATAGGGGGTTGTTCGTTCGCGTTCGACTCCTAACTCATCCAACAGTTGCTTGGTGGCGTGATACTCTTCGGTGTAAACATGACCGCCCCAGTCGTACCAGTACCCATCAATTTCTATCGATGCACATTTGCCAGCAATCTGCAACTGACGCTCCAAAACCGTTACCTTATGTCCCAGTCGTTCCAGTTCATAAGCAGTAGTTAACCCAGAAACCCCCGCACCGATAACGCAAACATGACGGGGTGATTCGAGGCGGACTGGTTCGTCTGGCGAATTTGACCCGGTTCCCTGGACGGGTACGAATTGCTCAAACGCATCAACTAGCACTGCGCCGAGGAGGGCGACTTCAGCTTTAAACCGCAACTCGTGGGGCGAGATTTCCTGCTCAAAGAAGGTGTTGACGGTCGCTTGTGCTTGTTCTAAATTCTCGACAGGAACTTGCTGATAGGCGGTACCAATGGCACTGATTAACGTCCATTGTGGTTGCTCGCTGTGTTTGACCCAACAACCAGTAAATTCTCTCAGGATAACCATGCCGTCTTCTAGTCGAATATCGACGGAACGATGGATGGCTACAGCTCGATTGTCATCCACTGCCAGAATTTTTGTTGGACTAGAGCAATAGTTCGCTGCACTGCTTAAATAAGCACCGCCCAGCCAGTAGCGTTGCAGTTGCTTGCGGTTGGTAAAAATCAGTGCCTTAATATTTCCCTGTCGATCCTCCGCCCGCAGGCACACTCGACGGTGCAACTGAGTTAACGCCTCGATTTCATCCCGATTGGTGACAGAAGCGAACTGGGCGTATTGAGCAATACTCGCTTGGAGTTCCTGAGTGGGAGTGGGTTGCTGTGCGATGACTTGATCCAACACCTCTCCCCAAGCGAAAAACTGTTTTAAGACGTGGCGCAGGGCGGCTGGATATTTAGATAAAACGGTTTCCGTGACGTGCAACGCCAGTGTTTCTTGTGCATCCAAAAAATTGCGGCGTTTGGCAAAGTCGTGAATGGTTTGAGCTGCCTTTTCTAAGGCTTCTTTGAGGGAAACGTCTTCAATGGTCGGGATACTCTCCAACGCCATGAGTGCGGCTGTGGGCTGCCCGGTTTTTCTCATACTTTGGACAATTTCATAAACCAAAGTGCGAGCGTGATTGACGGATGCCCCCTCGTAGGGAGATTTTGCCCAAATAATTCCCAGACTTTCCGGCGCATTCCAGACGTTAAATTCTAAGGGTTCGATGACCTCGTTGGGAATGATTTGTCGCAACGAGAAGCGAGCGATCGTATGGTAAGGATAGAGTTCTTCGTCCCAGCCGATGGTCGTTTCCCTAGCAGCTTCGTTTAACTCCTCCGACTCTTCCACCTCTCGCAACTGGATTTGTAGTAGGTAGTCAACCCCTCCGTTTTCGACTCGCTGCTGAAAATCATCCCGCAAATACGTTCTGGGACGGGTATCGTTTTCTTTGCGAGGAACGTGATCCATTGGGGCTGGCATATCGGCTGGATTAATAAAGCCGGAGTCGGGAGACATATCGGCATTCCGCAGGCGGTAGCGCATGAAGCGGCGTTTGCCATCGTTACCGATAAACCACACCGTCATTTTGTTGAAATAATGCAGTTTGGTACAGGATTCGGCGTTGCGGGCGATGTATTGGAAATTGGGAATGATCGAGGGATACTCCTCCGTCATTTTCAACCGCTCTGGCATACTGCTGTTAAACCAGCGGAAGAAGCACTGAGCATGGGGCCAGGGAAAGTTATGCCCCGTGTTCATAATCACGTCCAAGAGGGTTTTATTCAGATCCAGGTCTTCCCATTTGGCATCGGCAGAACCATCGACAATCCGGAAGGTGGCAGAACGAACATCCATAATGGCATCGTCTTCAAAGCCTTTCCCTGCTGCATGACGCACGATGACGGGAAACTTTTGACCGGGTACGAAAAATGGATGGGCCGGTATATTCGGCTGAGGCAGAAATTCAACTTGCCCGAAGCCTGTAACCCCGACAGTATGGGTCGAACGACGTTTTAAATCTTTACCCCGCTGTCCGGTGAGCAACGCTAAGTTACTGATTAGTTTGTGAAATTCGGGTGTCATCCCTCGCAATCGAGGGTCTTCTTGTTGATCCGAACTCGTGGTTTCTTGATAGGCGATGGTATCGATTTGGAAGGCTTGTTCTTGCAAGGTTCCCTTGAGGTACGCTTGCTTGCAGGCTTGGCGGCGGAGTTTACCACTGGTGGTTTTCAAGATTGTACCGGGAGATGCGATCGCAACCGTGCGACACGAGACCTGATGTTCTCGCAATAAGTGGGAACGAATCAGGCGCACGATTTCGTGGAGTTGTTCGGAGGAGGGTTTATTGGCACGAATCTCTGCAATGACCGCAATTTGCTCTTCGCCTCTGACGACGGGATCGGATACGGAAAACGCCACCGCTCCTCCCGGTAAAATTAACGGATGGCAACGGCAGACTGTTTCTTCTAAATCTTGCGGGTACAGATTTCGTCCCCGGACAATAATCGCGTCCTTTAAGCGTCCTGCAATATAGAGTTCGCCATCCAACAAAAAGCCTAAATCGCCTGTGCGAAGATAGCGTCCTGCACTCTCATGAATGCCAGCCTCGAAAAGTTCCCTAGAAAGTTCCGGCAATCCCCAATATCCCAGCGCCTTACTGGGAGAATCGACCCAGATTTCGCCTACCTCTCCCGCTTGGCGTTGCTGATAAGTTTCGGGATCGACAATCCGCACATCGACTCCGGCAAGTGGCTTGCCACATCCCACCAAGGTTAGGGTACGACCATCTTCGGGAATCTCTGCTACCTTAACAACCCGTTCCCACTCCAGCGAGTCTCGTTCCACCGTAACGCGGCGACGCCCCAAGCCCGAAATACCGACGGTATGTTCTGCCAGTCCATAGGCGGGACAAAAAACTTGAGGATTGAGATTGCAGACAGCGAAGGCATCGAGAAACAGATCAACAGTAGTAGGTCGAATGGGTTCGGCGGCACTCATCACCACTTGTAGCGAACTTAAATCCCACTGCTGTCGCTGTTCTGGTGTCGTCTTGCGGACGGATTGCAGATAGGCAAAGTCTGGCGCGGCTGTATGGGTTGCCTGGACGCGGGAGAGTACCTCAAACCAAACCGCAGGACGTTGGACGAATGCCAGGGGAGACATGAGATAAAGATGACCGTTGCCATACAGTGAACTCAAAATCCCACTGACCAAACAAAAGTCATGGAAATGAGGCACCCACGCCACTAGTCGCGAGTCGGCATTGAATCCTAACTCCTCGCCGGTTACGCTCAACTGATGCATGATGTTACCGTGGCTAATCATCACACCTTTTGGTGCGGAAGTTGAGCCAGAGGTGTATTGCAAGTAAGCGACATCCTCTAACGTCGGCGCGTGACGTTGGGGCAACGATTCAGGATCATTTTGCAGGTCGTCTGTTCGATAGCAGGGTAACTCTGACCAAAACCCTTTTTGATCGAGAAACAAACTCGCCTCAGTCTGGCGCTTCACCGCCAGGTACTCTCCATTCGTGAGAATAGCTGAACTGCCACTATTTTGCGCGATCGCTTCAAATGCGGATAGGTCATGTTGCAACTTGAACGGATTGGGAGGCGCAACGGGAACGGGAATCACACCCGCCAACAAACAGCCAATCAAGGCTTTGACGAAATCCAGCGATTGAGGGTAAACGAGTAAAACGCGATCGCTAATTTTCAGGTTGCAGTCCCGGATGAGGAATGCTGCGATTTGCTTTGTCGTGCGATCGAGTTCTTGGTACGTTAGAGATTCTTGGTCTTGCCCATCTGCATTGACAAACGTATAGAGAATGCGATCGGGTTCTTCTGTTAATTGTTGACGGAATCTATCGAGAACCGTTTCTTTCATTGTCATAAATTTCACCATTTCAGTTGCCGACTAATCGTTACTTCTGCGCCAAACACTCGCGAATAAACCTTCCCTTCCTGGTCATGCGAGGTAATGTTCGCGACTACTTTTGTTTCATTGCTCAACTGCACGTCCATCGAAACATAGAAAGGTTTTTCCACGGGAATCTCTCGAAAATGCTCTCCTTTTTGACATCGCAAAGGTAAACTTCCAGCTTGGTTAAAATGCCGCACCCAAATCAACAGGCATTGAAATGCCATATCTGCGGCGATGGGATTAAATGCCTGTGGTGGAATCTGTCCAAACTGTCTTTCCTCTACTTTGGGTAAGACACATTTCATAGTTAGCTTTTCTGCATTGAGGTTTAAAATTTTTTGAACTTATTGAAAGCTAGCGCCATGAAACAACGTCCCATTTTAGTAGGTAGAGAGACTCGCCAATGCCTTATCTTCATTGCTATTAAAGGCTTCATAAATTGGAGCCGTTGGATTTTTCGCACCAGCTTATCTGACTGCTGTAATGATAGCGGGGCGTTCTGAGCATCCTTAAGGCGCTTCAGTACCATCATCCCGATTGCTTCACTGAAAAGCATTCCATCAAAATCAGCATTAAATAGTTTGATTTTTTGCTGTTTAGAAAAAGTGTGAATTTTACTAAAACACATATGCATAAAAATTGAGTTATCAGTATCTACACCCCAAACCAGGATCATGAAGCTACGGTATGCAGCCAACTTGCTAATAGCCATTTGTACGCCAGTTAATGAACTCGCCGAGGCAGCATTTACAATACAGTTAATCTGGCTCAAATTTAAGCGTTTAGCAATCCATTGAGCCATGATGTTGCCTAACGTACCGGGAAAATAATTTTCTTTCCATCCAATGTAAATCAGTTTATTCTTTTTAAGAATTTGTTGGGTATCTTCATCAAGCAAGCTACTGCTTTTCAACACCTCTTCTAAAACTGAAAACCGCAAACAATTAGTCAGGAATGTAATCAATTCTTATGCCCTCAAACACCTAAAATAATGGCTGACGTAAACCCATTGAAGTTTTCAGATTTATTATGTACAGCATCTTCAATTGCCCATTTAGCAACCACTAGCGACAGCAGTTGAGAAACATCTGTTATTTTTAAAATATTAGGAAGCATCCTGAACTCCATCGGATTAAAACTAACATAAGAAATAAAGCCGCCTCGCTTGCAACACATCTTATCCAGCGCTTTAGAATCGCGATTGTAGTAATCATCTATATGCCAGTCCCAGAGAAAAACTTCAGTTATACAATCAACTTGATTTATGAGGTTTATCCAGTAATCTCGTAAATTAATAGCTCTTATCAAGATAAAATTTATACTAATAAATGTAGCAAAAATACGATTAAATTCGCAGTTAATTTTGCTATTTTCGTAAAAATTATTAACATTCAAATAAATCATCTTTATTAAATAGTTTTAAAGCCTTAATTAAGATTATTATCATTAGCTTTAAGAGCGTTCGCCAAAATACTGCTGATACAGATCGCAGCTAACCATTGCTAGCTTGTCTTGCATCGTCACCAGCCCAATACTCTGTAACTTAAACGCCTGTAACTGCTCCAACTCAACGGGGGCTTTTGCTCTTAACATCTTCTCAAATGCTGCTGCTAGTTCAGGATGCTGCTGTAGGTACCACGATTTTTGATGCAGGTATTCACTATAAACTCCGGTATCTGAAGCAGCCGTTTGTAGCAGTTCCTCTAACGTTAAACTCCCTTGAGCCAGATGATATAAAGCAACACGTAATAGATAGGGATGACCAGCCACTAGCCACATCAACTGAGATAGCTCGTGGATTGATAGATTGAGTCGATGGCGGTCAGCTAAATCCTGTACTTGTTCCCAAGTAAATGAGTCTAACTGAATCTGTATCCCTACCTTAAAGGGAGACTTATTCATATTTAAAGAGGTATAAGCTTCCGTAGAATTTATCACTACTAAGCGGAGTTTTTTCCAAATATCGTTATCTTTCGCTTCCTCATGCCAAGAACGCAAAAGGGATAAAAAATCTTGGGTAACTTGGGGATATTGAAAAATTTCATTTACTTCATCCACTGCTAAAAAAAGTGGTTTATCAATTTGTGTTAGTAGATAATCTTGAAAGTAGTTTGTACAGCTAGCCTTACTACCTAAATCCTCAGACCAATAGTCATCCAATCTCGGTTTTAGTTTCAGTCTTTGACTCACTTCGTAGGCAAACCATCGCAATAACCTATTTAGGTTTGCGAGAATCAACTGATCTACTCTCTGCAAGTTCAAGCTGACTGTTTGATAGCCTAACCTTGTAGTATGAGCGAGAATCCTTCCCATCAAAGAGGTTTTGCCCATCTGTCTGGGTGCTTGGATATGGATAAAGGCTCCTGGCTTCATAATTTCTGTGTAACATCTTGTTTCATGAGGGACTCGCTCGATATAAAAGGAAGAATGTATAGAAACTCGTCCCTCTGGAAATTCCAAATCCATCAATTCTGAATTTAGTGTCTCAATTAGGTTGCCAGTTTTCCTCAAAACTTGGTTCAACCATTGCCTTTCCACGATAGAACGAAAATTATTTTTACTAACTTTTACTCCCAATATGCCAGACAAAAGCCGCCATAGCTGAGGAGCAACTGTTTGTTGAATATAACTTGGGGAATATTCTAATTCTTTGGCAAATTGCTCATAAGTTTTTCTAGGATATTGCCAAAACTGATGCAACACAGCTTTTTGAATATTATTGAGAGATTTTCCGGTTTTTGCAAAGAGCAATTTTTCAACAAATTCTAAGCCGTCACGGCTTTCTTCCATAGCTAGTAAACTAAAAATATACATTGCAAAGTTGTTAGCTATAACGACCTAATTTTATAGCGCTAAAGAGTAAACTAGAACTTAATTAAAACTAGTTTTTTTATTTTCATACGGAGTATAAGGTAAATAAAACTAAAATTTTTAATTCCTTAATCTATATTTAACAATCACTGTTTTTAATAGTAAACATAGAAAAAGTAAGGAAGAAGTAAGGAAAAAAATATAACCCAGCATGAGCAGAAAAGCTCATGCTGGGTTATAGGCTGGAACGGGATAGCGAGCGCACCCGAAAAGATTGGTGTTATGGAGTACTAATTCGTTGGGCGAGCAAGATTAAACAGTGATGAAGTTAGCCTGACAAGACGCGATTAAACGAAAATAAAGCGAGCATCTGTTGTCAGGCTTGTTGAGTTTAAATCTTCGTTTTTGAGGACGGCAATCAATTCTGTTCCTGAATTAGTAAAAATGCCGATAGATGCCTTATCTGTAGACACAGATGATGGAACTGACCCCAAAGAGTAGTTGCTAGCTGTTCCCTTAAGCTGAATGCGATCTTCAGCTTCAAAGCCAACAATCTTGGCGTAGTCATTGTAGCCACCAAGGTTGTAAAAGACTGAGGTACTTTCTCCTAGAATATAGGTGTCGGCTCCGTTGCCACCCTTGAGTTCGTCCATTTGATTTGCACTCCCTGTACCACTTCCCCAACCAGTGAGGATGTCGTTACCGTCGCCGCCTTGGAGGTCATCGCTGCCAAGTCGGCCAATGAGCGTGTCGTTGCCATCACCACCCAGAAGTTTGTCGTTACCACCCTGACCATCAAGGTAATCATCGTCTTCTGCACCACCAAGAAACTCATTAGCACTGGTCCCAATAACGCGATCGCGCCCTTCTTTGGCATTTACTTTATCTTTGTGGATGCCAGAGAGTTGGCTCATGTAGATGATGTCATTAAAAGGAGTGGCATTATTATTAGCAACAATCAGTTCAAAGGCATCACTAACTGTGCCACCATCTCCATCATCGGCTGTGACATTCACATTAAAAATGCCAGGACTGGAAATAGTGCCTGATAATATACCCGTGTTGGCATTGATGCTGAACCCGGTGGGCAATCCTGTAGCACTATAAGTAAGAATCTCCCCTTGGTCAACGTCGGTAAACTTGTTGCTGACATTTAAGGAGAAGGCTTGATTAACCGAGGTGATTTGATCCTCAATTCCTTGCTCGGCCACAGTAGGAGCATCATTGACAGGAGTGAAGCTGCCTGCGGGGATAGTCACAGTTGCCGGGGTAGTGCTCAACTCACCATCACTGACGCTGACGGCATAGCTGGGTGGATTTTCACCACCGTTGTGGACGAACTGCACAAGTCCGTTGTTGATGTCGTCCTGGGTGAAGCTGGTAATTGCCGTTCCTGGAATTCCAACCGACTCGAACTGACCACCTGTGACGTTACTAGCTATGTAAGTCAGTTCAGTTGCAGGAGTATCAGAGTCAGTTACATTTAAGTTGGCAGAAGAGAAGATGACTGTAGCGCCTTCAGTGATGCTCAGAGTATTAGTTGCTAGAGTGGGAGCGTCATTAACGGAGGTAAAGCTACCAAGGCTAACTGGAGTTGCAGGGGTGCTTAACTTACCATCGTTGATGCTAACTGAGTAGGAAGGAGCTGCTTCACCACCGTTGTGGACGAACTGCACCAGTCCGTTGTTGATGTCGTCCTGGGTGAAGCTGGTAATTGCCGTTCCCGGAGTGCCTACCGACTCGAACTGGCCACCTGTGACGTTACTAGCTATGTAAGTCAGTTCAGTTGCAGGAGTATCAGAGTCAGTCGTGTTGAGGTTAGTAGAAGACAGGATGACTGTAGCGCCTTCAGTGATGCTTAGAACATTAGTTGCTAGGACGGGTGCATCGTTAACAACAGCGATCGCAAAAGACTGAGTTGCTGTCACTGAGCCGCCATTGCCATCTACTACGTTGTAGGAAAGGTTGATGGTGCCATTGAAGTTGGCAGCAGGTGTGAAGGTGTAGGTGCCGTTATTGTTGTTGACCAAGGTGCCGTTGCTGGCAGTTAGATCAGCAACAGAGAGAGTATTGCCCTCTACATCGGTGAAACCTTGTAACAAAGCACTTTGGCTGATTGTGTAAACCGTGTCTTCAGTTCCAGCAGCTAATGTTGCTGTCGGTGTACCCGTAGGTGCATCGTTGATGGGAGTGAAGCTACCCTCTGGAATGGTCACCGTTGCTGGGGTGGTGTTCAACGCACCATCGCTGACACTGACGGCATAGCTGGGTGGGTTTTCACCTCCATCATGGGTGAACTGCACCAGTCCGTTATTAATCGCCGCTTGGGTAAAGCTGACAGTGCCGTTGCCGTTAGTGGTGACGCCTGTACCGCTGAAGCTGCCACCACTGATGTTGCTAATCGTGTAGATTAGCTGCGCTGGAGTATTATCCAAGTCACTGCTGTTGAGGTTGCTGCTGCTGAAGGTAACCGTGCCACCTTCAGTGATGCTGAGGGTGTTGGTTGCTAGTACAGGGGCATCGTTGACGGGAGTGATCGCAAAGGATTGAGTTGCTGCCACTGAACCACCCTTACCATCCACTACGTTGTACGAAAGGTTGACCGTGCCGTCGAAGTTGGCATTCGGTGTGAAGGTGTAGGTGCCGTTATTGTTGTTGACTAAGGTGCCTTTTGTAGCAGTCAGGTTAGCAACAGAGAGAGAGTCACTATCAGGATCTGTGAAACCTTGTAGCAGAGCCGTCTGGGTAATGGTGTAAGGGGTATCTTCGGTACCTGCCGCTAACGTTGCGGTCGGTGTACCCGTGGGCGCATCATTCACCTTGGTAAAGCTACCAATGCTGACAACTGCTGGAGTGGTTGCTGGAGCAATGCCATCGCTAACATTGACGTTGTAGCTAGGTGCTGCTTCACCACCATCATGGACAAATCGTACTTTGCCAGTGTTGATGTCTTCGTGGGTAAAGCTTGTAATCGCTACATCTTGATTGGCAATCAACTCAAACCGACCACCTGTGACATTGCTGACGGTGTAAGTTAGTCCAGCTCCAGTTGTGTCAGGGTCAGTGGTGCTGAGATTGGCAACAGACAGGGTAACTGTGCCACCTTCGGTGATGCTGAGGGTATTGGTGGACAGAACAGGAGCATCATTGACAGCAGTTACGGTCAAAGTCCGGTTGCCCGTAGGTTGTAAGACTGGATCACCAGCTAGCCCACCGTACTCTACAACGTAACCTGCCTGATCAGTATTAGTGTTAAAGATGTCATTCCAGGCATTATTGATCCAGAAGTGAGCGTAATGCTCGGTGCCCCCAAAATTATCTGGCTGACCGGCCACCCAGTTAAAATACTGACCGTTGGCTGGAGTGCTACCGTTGCTAAAGATGCGTCCTTGTCCATTGTTTTCTAACCCCTCTGGACCAGTAACCCACCGCCACACGGACTCTGTCGCTGCATCGCTGGCACCTATCCAAGCCCGCTGACCTTGTAATTTGCCTGCGATGAAAGAGTTCTCTTGAACGGAGGTAACTGTCGCCAAATATCCCTGTATCCCTAGAATGGTTCGTCCTGCGGCAGCAGTTCTGGCATTTGTCCATGAAATGCCTGGCGCAGAAACAAACTCATAGAAATGCCCATTAGCCGCATTAAATGAAGCAGGAGCAATGGAGAAAGTAATGGAGCGATCGCTGGTTGTCGGTGCATCGCTGGTATTGAAGTACCGCACCGAACGAAGCGCTGTCTGGTAGTCCGCGATTGAGGCTGTACCTGACAACGACAAGATGCCAGTGGTGGTGTTGTAGCTACCGCTGATTCCGAGCTGGTTATTGAAGAGCAGGCGATCTTGGCTGGTGTTGAAATTTGTGCCGATGCTGACCGTCGCACCAGTGAGCGTATTGGTTCCATTGAGGAACAGCGTTGGATCGATGACGACACCTGAATTGTTTTCTACATAGTTCCCGGAGCCAGGTGTAGTAGCCAATTCCAATGCACTAGCAACGGCACTGGTTGCGGCACTAGTGACCGATTCAGCAGTGCCCTGTCCGTCAGTGTAGGCGGCGGTGACAGTGATGACCTTACCAACCTGGTTTTGTCCGAGAGTGAAGGTGCTGCTGGTGGCACCGGCGATGTTAGTTCCGCCAGCCTGCCACTGATAGCTGATTGTGCCCAAACCATCAACATCAGACAGGGTGTTATTGGCAGTCAGGATTGCGCCCTGGGTGGGGTTGCCGGAGATGGTGACGCTGCCTGTCGGTGCATCGTTAACAGGAGTGATCGCAAAGGACTGAGTTGCTGCCACAGAGCCACCCTTACCATCCACCACGTTGTACGAAAGGTTGACAGTGCCATTAAAGTTAGCAGCAGGCGTAAAGGTGTAGTTCCCACTGCTATCTGCCGTCAGAACCGTGCCATTGGCTGTAACATTGCTCAGTAACAAGGAATCGCCATCAACATCACTAAAGCCTGCTAGCAAGTCGGCTTTGCTGATAGTGTAAGGAGTGTCTTCGGTTCCAGTTGCTAGAGTTGTGGTCGGTGAGCCTGTTGGTGCATCGTTGACTGCTGTAATACTTGTGTTGATGATGTTGGTGCTACCAGAAATCGCCGTAGTTCCCCCATTCGTACCAGTGTTCAGATTGATGCGAGTACCTCCACTGGTAAACCCACTGCTATAAGTGTTATCCAATGCCCGAACAGTTAAAGCAGGGGGATCACCGTTGTAATTGGCAACGGGAACAAACCGGACTACTGTGCTGGCAGAGAGTGCCAGAGCCGTTGCACCATCCGCAACCGTGCCCACAGCAAACCAGTTCGTACCATCTGTAGAGTATTGCCACGTCCCTTGTGTAGTTGTATTTGCGGTATTCCCAACTACTGCAACACCGCCAAGGCTTGCGCCTGCATCCGGGTCGCTAAACAGCCCATTGAAGAGGGTGGAAATCGTTTGACCGTTAGGGTTGGTGGTATCTTCCGCAACAGCAGCTAATGTTCCATTGCCTGTAAGATTAGGTGCCTGGTTGAGGAGCGATAGTCCAATATCATTACCATCCCCTGCCGCATAAGAGATGGTGGCATTTATTCCAGAACCCAGATTGACTGTAGCTCCTTGAGCTAAGCCATTAAATTTTCCATTGATAGCATCAACACCATCATTGTTGACAATGATAAATGTGTTGCCACCACCTGGCGTAAATCCGCCAAACAGTGATGTATTCAGCACAGCACTCGTGCCAATCGTCACTGTACCCGTTACATTTAGCTGATCGTAGAATCCAGCTCCATTGCCTGCCGATGTACCGCCCAACTCTACGTTGAACAGTGAGCCGTTGGTAAAGTTAACAGAGCGTGTGTTGAGAATACCAATGCCACTACCAGGAGCTAGTACACCGCCACTGTTAACCGTGACATTGCCAATTACTGTGCCCGATCCGCCGAGGGTTCCACCGCTATTGATGGTAGTGCCAGCGGTAGCAGTTTTACCATTGACATCAAAAATGCCTTCATTAACAACAACTGATGAAAAAGTTTCATTGGAACCTAGCAATGCTTTGTCTGTTGAGGTAGCCTTATCGATCGCAAGATTACCTTGGGTCCCGCTCCCCAATCCTGTAAAGGTGTTTGTCGCACTGCCGACTAAAGTAATGGCACCCGTTCCACCGAACCCATTGGCATCACTAGAAATCACATCTCCAGCAACTTTAATACTGAAGCCACTGCCTGTGATTGCACCAATCTCGGTGATGGTCAGGTCATTGTTAACCACCAAGTCCTTGCTCAGGATGAAGTTAGAACCTGAGTGAAACTTCAACTCAACATCATCAATAGACCCAGTGAAATTACTGGTATAACTGTCGTTAAGAAAGTTATTCGGCTCTCCAAAGATCACCTTACCGCCAGCATTTTTGAGCAGACCTGAACCGGAGAGAGTGCCACCGCGTAACCGCAGGTCATCGGTGAGCAAAACATTGCCCCCCGTTTTGGCAACATCGAGATTCACCAGCACTCCAGTCCCACTGATACTTTGGTCGGTGCTGCCTACCAGTTGAATAGCCGAGTTGGTGTTGCTAAAGTTGGCATCGTTGGTGATGACATCTCCAGTTACCTTGATGTTGAATGTGCCACCACTGCCGACAATTTGATTGACATCGGTGATGGTGAGGTCATTGTTGACCACCAAATCTTTCACTAGAGTTAGACTCCCAGTAGGCGTCGCAACTTCCAGGTTGTACAGCGCTGCTGTACTATCTACAGTCTGATTTCCAGTGAAGCGTACTGTTCCTGTCCCTGAGTCAAAACTGCTGGCATTAGCGATCGCCAATCCCCCTGAAACCGCCAGTGTATTTGACCCCAGGCTAAGGCTTCCTGTATAAGCAGCAGCCACCTGAAGGTTTTGAATACTGACATTGCCATTAATAGTGGCATTTTTGGTCGATGTTCCATCAAAAGATGCCACATCATCTGCATCAGGAATACCGTCTGCATCTGATCCTGTGCCACTAACGAGGAGCCAATTCGCTGCCTCAGTCCAGTTATTGGTTGTACCGCCACCACTCCATTTAAAAGTTGCCATAAAAATTCCGGAATATGTTTCAGTAACTTCTTTACAAAAAGCAAGCCGTGGTTCTACCTGTGATGGACTCTGCCCATTAGCAACAGGTATCGTTGTATCCAGTCTCCAATTCGTTTCTAAATCTCCGTTACCAACCCTAATCGTTGAAGCGTGGACAGAGGCTCCGGTTAACTCACTCAAGCAGTGGATGAAGGCTTGTCCGCGATCGCCTTTTGCAACTTCACAACCGTAAATTAACAGTTCAGCATTGGGAGCTAGCCAATCTGCCCAGCTTAAAAGTTCGTTTCCATAGTGATTTAGGGTTTCTAGACTGAGTTCGCGATCGCCAATATAAATTGCACCAGAAGCACCATGAGAGACAATGTGGACGCTGCTAACTCTCTGCCGTTCCGCCAGTGCCCGACTAATCTGCTCCACACCATCCTGTCTAGAGTCGAGGACAACCACCTCAATTCCTGGCGCAACTCCAGCAACTAAACTTTGGTAATCTTCTAGCCCGGAATCAATAAAGGCAATTCCATCCAGGACTTGCCCAACTTCATGAAAGTTTTGATGATAGTTAATTTCTCTGCTGAGTGTCATGCCTATGTTTCTTGCCATTTTTACAAAGTTATCGGTTTCAATTACATTAAAAGAGTACATATCGAAATAATTGCTCGAGTGTTTTCTGAAAAGTGAGTCTCATGGCGATTCACTTTTAACACTGTCCTTCTGACTTCTAGCTTTTGATTGACTCTTGTTTTTTCAATAGAATCTACAAGAGAGTCTGATTTTGAGGGATATTAAAAAACAGTAAAAACACCTCTTCCCAAAGCTTTTTTGATTCAAACAAAAAGCTTTGGGAATCCATAAAATATAATCCTTCAAGAAGTGAGACTAAGTTTGTGAATGAAAATGATTTAAATAGTAAGTATTGTCAAATGATTAATTATTTAAGATTCAATTTATCACTCGCTATTCAGTATGCTTAATTGGCTCAATAGTGTCGATATATAAAAGTTCGTATATTTGTGAATATATTCAAAAATTAATCTTTAAAAGAATAAGCAATGACTTTACCCAATCTTTAACTAGATAGATTGATAAATACTCCTTTTTATGTATCTAAACTAAATATTACAAAATATTCGATAGGTCAATATATATAACTTCGTATATAAAATCGTAACGATCCACAAAACATTTTAAAAGTCAATACAGTTAAATTCGTATTTTCGTAATAGTAAAGTCTGTTATTGAGAAAAAGTGATCGCAAGCCAAATTGATGGAGAGTTGAGGAAGACTAGTCTCTAGTGCAATCACCAGGAATCAAGATGGTAAGTTAAGCGATCGCTTTTTCTCCCTTTGGGTCTTCTTTGCCCTCAGCGGTTTGCAAAAAAAGGATTGTTGTCAGATTAAAAGCGCTATCATCGTTCCCTAAAAATTAGATTTGGTTAAACCTAAACTCTTCTTTAATAGCTTGAAGCACTCTTGGTAAGCAAGGAAAAGTTAGGGAGAAAGTCAGATGATTGTAAAGTTGGATTGGGTGTATTCCAAAAAGGTAGGGAAAAGGTAAGACATACCGCATGAGTCAAACAGATAATGAGGATATTCCATTCAAACAGCTGCTAGGATTGGTAGACGCTGCCGTTTTCAATGCCACAGGCAAACACCTGGAAACTCACCAACAACAGGAGGATTTGCTCGGCTTTTTATACGACCTGCCTGCTACGGTGAAAGTGGTTATCACCAGTCGAGAACCCACTCCTTTTACCAGCACTATTCGGCTGGCAGCTTTGCCCGAACCTGAGGCTATCTACTTAATCCAACACCAGGCTAGGGAAAAAGACATACAGCTTAGTTTGGAACAATCCCAGCAACCATCGGCAATCTCCAGACTGGATTTGATGCAAGTGGGATCTGGTGCTTTGTTCACCTGGGCATGGCAGGAGTTTTTTGATGGGGTCAACTACTTCCGTCGAGCGCTCGGATTGGTGGTGTTAGGGGCCATGATCGCCCTCAGACTGCATATCGGTTGACCTTGAACCCGCCACTTTATCCGGCAGGAGTTGTGGGCCGCGATCCGACAAAACACGAATGCCAAGCTATCCTCTCCTGCCTCGCCTTTACCTTTGGTACTTACTATAAGAGCGATCTCTGCGGTTTGCGTCTGAACGCCAGAAGCCTTCAGAATCCCCTCATCAAACATCCAGCGATCGCTCAACGTATAAAGGTCGCGATCGCTTGTGAAAAACAGGCTTTTCAAAAATAATCAGGCGCTCGCAGATGGCTCTTACCTTCACCAACCAATCATCGATACTGCCTTACGCTTCTGCTCTGGCGACACTTCCAAGTAGCGTTGCAAAGTACCCAGGTCGTTGTGGCCTGATATCTCTTGAATGTGCCTGAGCGGTATCCCGGCATTGTGCATCTGGGTGAGAGCAGTTCGCCGGAAGCTGTGGGTACTCACCCCCTCGACTCCTATGCGCTTGCAGGCATCTTTCAGAATCTTATCAGCCATAAACCGACTCAGGTGTTCCTTCCCCCTGATTCCAGACGGGAACAGCGCCCCTGGTTGAGCGAGCGGGTACTCTGCCAGTATTGCCGCGAGTGCAGGTTGAATGTCCACGACGCGGGTTTTCAGTTTTCCCTTCGTGGTAGACTTCCTGAAAGTCAACGTTCCACTTTTAATGTCCGTGGTCTGGAGCGCCAGCGCTTCCGACACCCGACACCCGGTAAACAAACAGATGGCAAACAAAGCGCGATCGCGTGGCGACTTAAACCCATCAGTGAACAAACGCCTCAATTCATCCCCTGTGAGAATTTTTCCTTGCCCGTTGCCGCTAACTTTCATGGCTTCGCTTTGTGAATCCACCTAGACTACACGAAACCTGAGTTTCGTGGAATAGATGCCCAAAAGTATAGTGCTAGCGTTGGTTAAAAGATTTCGGATTGCCGGATTCAACCGAGCTTATCAATCCCACTCCATCCGCCTCACGAGAAAATCAGGTTTTCGGGCGCAATCGATGATTTTTGCTTATGCCTGCGCGGTTATCACCGTCATCAAGTAAAATCCGTTCCTTGAATTTGTAGCTAATAGTTTGTTCCCTCTGGTGTCCACAGTTGTTCCGATTCAGCAAGGAGTTGGACATCTTGAGTGCGATCGCCCTTTAGAATTCGGCGCTCCAAATTCTAGCTTCACTAGCCAGGAGGGTCGGAAGTTGAGACAGCGATCGCTATCTGGTTCGGTGGGATGCATGGCACACACTGTCAAAGGATTGCGAAAATTGAGCAGGAGCACGATCGCGGTTTATCTTTTCAAGACTGATCCGACTGCTCTCGAAGGGTGCGATCGCGCTCCTTTCAAGAGCAGCGCTGCAAGGTAGAAGCCAAGCTTACAAGATGAGATCTGCGCGATGACTTATGCCTTTGAAGCAATAGACCTCATGGAAAAGTCGCAGGTGGGATGGTTAGAGTCGGGAAAAGAGTTTATGACGATGTAGAACCGGATCGGACATCAGCGCGATCGCACTGCGGGAAATGGGACTTTCCCGACCATAAGGAAAATCCTGTCTCAACTCTAATCGAGGATTCTGGCTCGATCGATAAGAATTCTTGAACCGCTGCTAAATATGCGATCGCCAATCGGGAAAGTCTTCTATGACGATGTAGAACCTGATCGGACATCAGTGCGATCGCCGGTCGAGAAATGTGTGTATGACGATGTAGGTCCTGATCGGACACCACAGCGATCGCCGGTTGAGAAATGTACGTATTCCAACTTGAAGGAAAATCCTCTCTCAACGCCAATAGAGGGTTCTGGTTTTATTGAACAGGATTCCTGAATCCCTGCCCTGAATGCGATCACTAGTCGGGAAATGTACCTATGACGATGTAGAAACAGATTTCCTAGAGCCGACGCAAGTGATGAACCAACTATTAACACCATGATTGTGTTAATAGCTTGTCCTTAGATATTGGGATTTAGACAAAAACTGATAAAAAAGTGGCTTGAAACCTAGATAGAGAAAGAGCTTTAGCTCGAATGAACCTAAATCCAGTATTCACAAAGGTTTCAAGCATTTTTTTTGCGTTGACCTCTTTTCCTTGCTCAGAAAGGTTTTTAGCCCCTAAAGAGACTAGAAAATGTCTAAGTCCTGCTAAGTTTATCGTTAGAATAACCAGACTAAATCACCCAGTGAGGTGAGTCAATTGGATGAAGCGTCAGCTTCCAGGTAAATAGTAGGTTTGATTTGTAGTGAAGTCAACCCATAAGGCAATATGAAAAAAACCCTACTCTCGATTGTCACTCTCACTGCTGTAGGCATTTCTCAAGGCGGAATCTCTAAGGTTTGGGCTGGAGAACTGGTTTATAAGATGCGCTTACGGGATACCGTCACCGAATATAAAAACCCCTCCGAAATTGATGAATATAAAAAAGAGTGGGCAGTTGTCAACATCATTGATGGTAAAAAAATAAAAATTCGCCACACCACGCACATTCAGAATAAAGCTTTTCCAGTTAACAGATGGTTCGATCACCCAGCGAGTGCTATTCGGATCTGCCTAGCTGATGATTTTGAGCAAAGGAACTGTCGCTCGACTTCTGGTGATATAGCTACTTTACCTACTGGTAAATCTATTCACGACTTAGTGATTGACTTTCGGTATTCAGAGGCGGGTACAGTTTATACTCGCTCAATTCAAATCACGCCAGATATGAAACCTAAATCTAGATAACAGTTGCTTTCTTTTTTAAACGAAAGCGTCACTTAACCGAAGGTTTAAATTGATCTAGTATAGTTGCTCGCTTTGCTACAAGTGCTGTCTGAGCCATTATCGAGCGCATCACTCAATAGCAATTTACCTTAAGTCTTGTCTGACTAGACTATTTAATTCGTGAATAGGCACGCAAGCTGGCACTTAGGAATGTAATTTTACCCGTAGAATCGCGCAGAAAAGAAATATTATTGACAAGCTGATCGCCAATAAAAACATTAAATAGATCAGCACTCAGAGGACGTAATTCTGCTTCGGGTTGACTCAATGCCTTGACTATCAATTTATCCTGCTTAACGCTGACTACTAATGTATCTCTAATTTTGCCATCTGCACTGCGAACTTCATACTCACCAGCATAAGCAGCTAAGGCAGTAGGATCTAATTTAGGAGGCGTTTCGGTTTGCTGCTTTGGTAATTTTGAAAATGAATCTATTATAGATTCAAAAATAGGCTCGGCATTAAACCCAGAGCGATTTGCCAGCACTACTATACCTAAATTAGCAGATGGAATAGTTTTTAAATAGGAAGTATATCCATTGATACCACCATCGTGTCCAATTACCGATGCTCCTCTTTCTTCAGCAATAATCAAACCCAAACCGTAACTAACTTTAATCGGTTCGACCTCAACAACAGGAGTTTTCATTAATTGGACAGAACTGGAACTTAATACTGATTTGCCATTAAGTTGACCATCCTGGAGAATAAACAAAGCGAGATTGGCTAATTCTTGCACATTTGAAAAAACAAACCCTGCCGGATATTCGGCTGCATTATTGGGGTTAGGGCGCACCGTTTCTAGTCCAGTTTGCTTTGTTTCGTAGCCTACAGCCAGGGGATAAGTCATAGCCATATCTGAATTTATGGTACTATGAAACATTTTCAGCGCGGGAAATACAAACTTGTCCATATAATCTGTGTAAGGCATACCGCTAACTTTTTCAATCACTAATCCAGCTGCGTTAAAAGCAGGATTGGAGTAACTAAGGACAACTCCAGGAGGTGCAAAAGCACTCTGGGGACTAAAACTGCTAACGTAGTCTTTGAGTGCTGCTGCATCTGTTCGTCCATAGGGATTCGCCATATCTGCCATCCCAGAACTATGAGAAATAATTTGCCGAACAGTGATTTTGGGATTGACTTTAAACTCTGGTAAATATTGGACTACAGGAGCGTCTAAATTAAGTTTGCCCGCTTCTACTAACTGCATTAGCCCAATTACGGTTAGGGGTTTAGTTGTTGAACCAATGCGGAACAGTGTTGCCGGAGTAACGGGATCTTTGCTTTCAATATTGCGATAACCAAAACCTTCCTGAAAAATTATTTCTCCATTTTGAACAATAGCAATGGCGAGTCCTGGAACGGACTGTTCTGCCATTTGTGTTTTGATGGTTTTTAACAAGGGCGTAAATTTCCCATTTACGGTTACAGATGAAGCAACTTTTTGAGCGGGGAGTTTCAAGGGTACCCATATGGGTAGGGAAACGAGCAGAGATAAACAAAGAACGAAATATTTAGGGTTCATGAAAAGTTTTTCTCCTTTTTAAAAAATATGTTTATAGTCCTTAAGAGTGTTAATCGATATTTCAGCGATATAAACTGGCTACATCGTAAGGCAATAATATTTGTGTTAACTTCACCCAATTGAGTTAACAGATTGATTCACCCAATAGGATGAGCGAGGTGGGGGAAGTTAGAGTACTTTAAGGGCAGATATGCTTGTACCACATCCGAATTGCCCGTAGAAATAATGAAATTTATCACCAAGACGGGTTTTTCCCTTCTAATAACTGTAGCGATTGCAAGCATCCCCTTGATCCAAGCTGTTTCGGCTCAGTCTAGCCAATTAAATACTCGTCAAAAGACTTGGAACAAAGCACAACTATTACATCAACTCGACTTATACAGCCTTTATCCCTCTGATAGTCGAAATTGTAAACTCTCCCCTGTCAGCCAAGCAATTAGCCCCAATAGCCGCTTTTTGGCAATTAGTAGCCATGACTATGAGCGTTCCTGTGGAAGTGGAACCAGTACCCTCACCTTGTGGGATTTGCCAACCGGAAAAAAAGTTGCAACTTTAATACAAGGAAAAGCAACAGAAGCCTTTTGGTTAGAGAGAAATCTTGCACAAGAACCTGTTGAAGGAAATACTTACATTGCTGGAGATATTGCTCATGCTGTAGCATTTACTCCGAATAACAACCAGATTATTGCCGGACTTTCCAATGGTACGGTTAAGGTTTGGGATGTCAAAACTGGACAAATCGCGCAGACATTACAGGGACATCGTTATGCTGTTCATGCGATCGCACTGAGTCCAAATGGACAACTCCTTGCTAGCGGTAGTTCAGACCAAACCGTTAAGCTGTGGGATCTTCAAACAGGGAAACCCTTACATACTTTCAATCTCAACCCTTCTAACGGTATTATTGACCGTTTAATCATGAGTTCCGATGGACAAACCCTTGTCAGTGCAACAACCACTAATAAAATACAGTTGTGGAATAGTCAGACAGGGCAACTAAAAAAGACGCTATTTAATAGTGATCGCTCTCCTGGGTCATATCACCCTATCGCCTTAAGCCCCAACGGACAACTCTTAGCGACTAGCGATAAAGATAATAGCATTAAACTCTGGAATCTTCGCACCGGCTCCCGGTTTTTAACTCTAAAAGGACATACAGATAAAGTGCAGTCTCTTGCTTTCAGTCCCAATGGCAAGAGCCTGGTCAGCAGTAGTAATGATAACACGATCAAATTCTGGAACTTACCAACCAATAAACTCGAACACATCTTAACCAATATTGGCGTTACTAATCCTCATTTTAGCCAACCTTCAATAAATCGAATTGTCTTTAGTCCCAACGGGCAAACCTTAGCAATAGAAGCCTTAATGCCCACCTCAAATCCCGTCCCCCTCATGGGAATTAAACTCTGGGATATACAACAACAAAAAATTGTTTTTGAAGCTCCTGAAACTTTTAGTTTACCTGGAGTTCAATTTAGTCTTGATGGACAGTTATTAGTCGCCGTTGCTCCTCAAACCAAGATTTGGCAAGCGTCAAATTGATTAGTAACACAAGTTGATGTGACTTAGCAAAAAAACTTAGAAAAATTGATTATGAATAAACCTACAATCTTTTTTACTACTCTCTTCAGGGTTTTACTATTAGGATGCACGAACCCAAGGGAAACCTTACCGCAACCAACCGCAGCAAAACTTCTAGAAGCTCAAAGCACAGAACCTCTCACTCCTAAAGAAGCTGATGCGTTAATTAGCTCAACAATTAACGCAATTAAGCAGAAAAATGCTACTTTTTTTATCCCCTACTTACTAGAGCGAGATCGAAACATAGAAAATGTGCAAGCCGCTCTCAGTCATTATGAAACTTACTTTTAAGGAAAAAAGATTACTCGTTTTGAACGTCTGAATATTGAAAATTTGGGTAAAATCGGAAATGCTACCCCGTGCGATCCTTTAATTACCGCATCTACAACAATAGTGGTATTAGCAAACCCATAGCCGTTTATCAAGAGAACCGCATTCGCTTAAACGATCCTTTCTTATCTTATTCATTTTATGCCAATCGTTTAGTCGAAGGATATATAAGTGTTCTTCAAAGCCCAAAAGTTGAACGACTCAATCATTTTTTGAGTTTTGAAAAAAATTATATAGTCATGCAGAACTCAAAAAACTTCTAGCACAGTATAAACAATTGTTTTCCTGAGACACCCTCAACTATCACTTCACCGGGTTTAACCCAGAACGACAGCACTTGATTTACGACCTATCTGGAAATAATGGGAATAAGCATCAAATTCAAGTTGTTTATAGTGATGGTTTAGTCAGCCTTCAAGATAATTTCTTTAGCTCTAAAAACTAAAACAAAGCAATGGTTACAAAAATCTCTCGCTCAACTCAGATTTATTGGGCTTTAGTTGTCCTTCTTTCCGTCCTAACGGGTGTAAACGTTTTCCTTCCTCAAGTGAGTTTCCTTCCAGCAGTGCCACAAGGTACTCCCCCAAAACTTGTTATTGCATTAGCCAATGGTATCGCCACACTGATTATTTATGGAGGCTTAGGATTTATTGGTTTAAAGCTATCATTTTTGTTAGCCATTCCGACTCTGTGGGATAGTAGAGTTTCTCATCGGCAACGATTTGTTATTCCGGCGTTGGCTGGCATTATTCTAGGAGCATTTTTTATTGTTGCTGATTTAATGTTCCAACAGTTCCACGATTTAGGTGCATTCAGCCATCCTTCTTTCCCTACCTCAGTTGTTGTATCAATTAATGCTGCTATCGGCGAAGAAATTATTTTTCGTCTGTTTCTCATTCCCTTTGGAGCATGGTTAATTAGCAAAATTTTGTTAAAAGGAGTAGCAAAAACTAACATTTTCTGGTTTGTCAGCACTATTTCGGCTGTCACTTTTGCCCTAGCCCACCTTCCTGCCGTTATGCTAATGTTTAATTTACAGGCAATTCATGAAATTCCGATTGCTCTGATGATAGAAATTATATTGTTAAACGGGATTGTCTCATTTTTAGCAGCTTACTATTTCAAAAGCTTTGGTTTTTTAGCTGCCGTTAGCCTTCATTTTTGGACGGATGTTGTTTGGCACATTATTTGGGGAGTATTTTAATAATATGGAATCGCTTGAAGGGATGCAATGGTACAATAAACCTTCTGCTTGGACTCCTAATAATAATTTCATCAAAATAACAACAGGAGCTAAAACCGATTTTTGGCGTCAAACTCACTACAAGTTTATTCGTGATAACGGTCACTTTTATTACCGATAAATTTCAGGAAACTGTCAGGTTCAAGTAAAGATTAGCGAAAAGTATTCTGCCCTTTACGACCAAGCTGGATTAATGCTACGCGAGGCTGAAAGAAATTGGCTGAAGTGTAGGATAGAGTTTATCAACGGCTTACAACAGGCAAGTGTTGTCGTGACGCGGGATTATTCTGATTGGTCAGTTGTGCCTCTACAGGATAATCCTACCTCAGTCTGGTTACGCTAAAAACGTCAGGCGGAAACTGTTGAGGTGGAGTATTCTCTTAATGGTGAGTCCTATACCCTGTTGCGATTGGCTTATCTCACCGACGCTGAAACCGTTTTCGTTGGGTTGATGTGTGCTGCACCTCAAGGAGATGGCTTCAGCGTTACTTTCGATGATTTTAAAATTTTACCGTTCTCAAACGGTAGCTTACTTGAGGGACATTCGTATTAAGATAAATCCCGATTCTGGATGAAGAGATTCTTCAACAGGAATAAAACCATACTGCTGATAAAACTTTCGTCCAATTTGGTTAAGCTCAAACACATCAACTTCAAGCTTGCCCTGCAATTTAACGGCATAATTCATCAGAGCTTGCCCAATTCCCTGACCTTGCATTGAAGGCTTGACAAAAAATCCACCAATTAGATTATTGATTAAACTGATAAAGCCCAAAACTTCGCCTTTTTGCTCAAAAATAAAAGTCTGAGCAATCGGTAAATATTGCTCTCTAATAGCTTGACGTTCCTGGATGAAGAAGGCTTCATCGAGAAAAGAGTGAGCAATTTTAGAAGATTCTTCCCAAATCTCTAAAATTGCTTCTAAATCTTGCTGATGATAAGGACGAATCATTAGGGGGTTGTTTTTTGGGAAGTTAAGATAGCGCGAGTCATATAGCCACCGAAACGAGAAATTTGAGCCAGATAAAATCCCTCAACTGCACCTTGACCAAGCTGAGCCGATTACATGAGTGCTCGCATGGGACGATCGATTAATATGACACCCGGCCCCGCAAACACAATTTACCTTGTTGAGATGGTATTGCCACCTAGGTTTTTACCAGATGCTTAAGACAATATTCATCCCCATGTATGAGTACATAAATGAGGTCTTTTGTTGAAAATAGATAAATTGGTGACGTGAGCGCGATTATAATGGGGAAGATTTTCCCCGTTCCGAACCCAATTTCAAGCACTTTACCCCCCGCCGCCTCAAGGAGAGAATGACGTTGTTCTGCCAAAACTGGACGAAACATTGTTTTATCCAGTAAGCGTGGGAGAGTAAAACGATTATAAAGATACATATTTGTAATCCCCCTAACCACTAATTAGCTCAAAAGGTGATACAAACAAAATAAGCTGGAAAACTGTCTCTGGCTTCATCCTCCTCGTTCACCCCAAGGGGTGAAAAGATTATCATTTTCAGCACCGATTTTGAATTTATGTTAGAAATTGAACTCAATGGTGCGAATCACCCCCAAAGTCGAATTCTGGCACAACTACAGGAAAGATTATTTACAAACGGTCCTGTCACCATTTTTCGTTGGGTTGCACAAGAACCTTGGTCTGTGGAATATGTTTCTCCTAATGTCAGGCAATGGGGATATGAAGCAGAAGATTTTTTAAGTGGCAGGATTAATTATAGCCAGGTTCTTCATCCTGATGACGTTGCTAGCATTGTAGCTGAGATTGAAGCCTATGAGTCAGCAAGAATTAATACTTATCGACAGGACTATCGCATTGTTTGTGCAAATGGCGAAGTTCGCTGGGTGCATGACTATAGTGTTGTGGTGCGAAATTCGTCAGGAGTTGTGACTCATTATGAAGGATATGTTCTAGATATTACGGAACGCAAACAGGGAGAGTCAGCCCTAAAAGAGTCAGAAGAGAAATTTGCTAAAGCGTTTCGATGCAGTCCCGATGCCATGACCATTACTAGGCTCAAGGATGGTTGTTTTATTGATATTAATAAAAGTTTTTTGGATGCTACAGGTTACACCCAAGAAGAAGTTATTGAACAAGCTAAGTTTAATCCTTGGGTGAATCCAGCAGAGCGTGCTAAAGTTTATCAAATTTTACAAAGACAAGGTTCAGTTAACGGTTATGAGTACCAATTTCGCCATAAATCCGGCACAATCGTTGTTGGTTTATTTTCGGCAGAAGTTGTTATCATCAATGGTGAGCCTTGTGTTCTTTCTGTCACGACTGATATTACGGAACGCAAACGTACTGAACTAGAGGTATTACGAGCTGCACAACGAGAAAAACTACTTGGAGAAATGGCGGCAAGAATTCGTCAGTCTTTGAATTTGCAAGAAATTCTTGAAACGACTGTTAAAGAAGTTCGTCAGTTTTTACAAGTTAATCGCGTCTATATTGTGCAGTTCGATCGCCAAGTCCAAGGACAAATTGTTGCTGAATCTGTAACGGATGATTGTAGTTCTCTGTTAGCTTGGAAACCTCGCAATGAAGCTCATATTAAGGAAATTTTAGAATATTTTATTATTGAGAGAGCTTATGCTTTTGGTGATGTCACTCAGCTAGAACTCCCCCCGGAGATTAGACAAGATTTCCTAGACTATCAAGTGCGCTCGTTCTTGGCTGTTCCGATTGTAGTGGGAGAACAAATTTTTGGTCATTTAGTAGCGAACCAATGCAATCGCGTTCGGCTCTGGGAAGATAATGAAATTGATTTCGTTAAGAAACTTGCAAATCAACTAGCGATCGCTATTCAACAGGCACAGCTTTATCAACAAGTTCAATCCCTGAATACAGATTTAGAAGGCTTGGTTCAAAAGCGCACGGAAGAATTGTATCATAAAGTGCAGGAATTGCAAGAACTTTATCGAATTAAGGATGTGTTTTTACACGCTTTTTCCCATGATTTACGAACGCCGATTATGGGAACATCTTTAGTCTTAAATAACTTTTTAAATCAAGATGGTGAAACTTTGATTGTATCTCGTTCCATTTTAAAACGCTTACAGGAGGGAAGTGAAAAACAACTCAATTTAATTAATGCCCTCCTAGAAGCTCATTCTAGTGAAGTTTCGGGAATCGTTTTATATTGTCAGCCGTTAGCGCTTTGTGAATTTATCCAAGAGGTGATCGCTGATTTAGAGCCTTTAGCCAATAAATATAAAGCAACATTAATTAATTTAGTTAATATTGACTTCCCCTTGGTGAATGCCGATGTAGTGCAATTAAGACGAGTATTTGAGAATTTGATTACGAATGCGTTTAAGTATAATCCACCCGGGGTGACGGTGACAGTGAATGCTACTTCTGAAGCAAATCGCATTCGCTGTACCGTAGCGGATGATGGAATAGGTATCAATCTTGAACAACAAGAACATTTGTTTGACCTCTATTATCGGGGAAGTCAAAGCCGTGCTTCTACAGGAATAGGGTTAGGGTTGTATTTGTGCAGACAAATTATTAAGTCACATGGGGGCGATATTGGGATCAATAGTTTACCGGGGGAGGGAACAACTTTCTGGTTTACACTGTTGGTTGCATGACCTAATTAAAAGAAATCTGATAAAACTGGAGTAGGTAAGGAAAAAAATTGTGTTGCCAGTTGTAAAGCTTTTTCCGTTACCTCTAGTTGACCAGAATTTTGTAGTTGTTGAGGCGTAAATAAACCTGTATAAAAGCCTTGACCTAGAAGCTATCCTAAACGTTCGACTTCATATGGATTATTAACGTTTCCATATTCAAAATCAGTATTCATTTGACTTAATCTTCTCAATTTATCAATTAGTGACGATAGTATTGTTCATCAAGCCACATCCGCACTTCTTCCTCAAAATTTAAATGACGAGACCTCGCCGTGACAGGATCGTAAATATGCCAGCTAATATTGCCAATTCTATCTTGAGTTTGCAAGACACGTGGTTCTAAAGGGTTACTCAACCAATCTAATAGTATTCTACTTACTTGGTTTAAAATTTCTCACAGTTTTAAGCCTAATGACATTTCCCTTTTTAGCCTATAATCGTGGCACTAATGTCGAAGAGTATTCATAAAAATTACTTATTTAGGAGATAAATTAAACTTACTCTTTTCTAAGTAAGGTAGGATTCCTCCAGTTCGTTCACCTAAATGGGGAATCTTTAAAATATGGAAAATATTGAATTTATGTTAAATTATTTATGACAAACATCTGAAGCGGCTAAAGGAAGTGTAAACCAAACTGTTGTTCCTGCTTTCGGTTGACTACTTACACCAATTTCTCCTCCATGTGCTTGTATAATTTGACGACAGAGGTAAGAGCCTAAACCAATACCCGTTAAGTGAGGGTTATGTAAGTTACGGGCATATAGATGAAATAGGGATAAGAGTTGCTTTTGATCCATACCAATGCCATTATCCGTTATAGAAAATCGAAGCATTCCTTGCTCTACAGTGGCATTTAGATCGATTTTGACTCCAGGAGGATTATGTTTAATTGCATTTAATAATAGCTGTTCTACCACTTTTTGTACTTGGGACGGGTCAGCATTTATTTCTAGAGGTCTATTAATAATTAAATTATTTAAGTTAACTTTATTTCTCATCAATTTGTCTTGGTACTTAATGAATATTGATTCTAATATTTGTTGTAAAAGTAAAGGTTGGCATTGGAGAGGAATTTGCCGAGGTTCGCTATCTAACTTTTCTGAAACAGAATTAATTAAAGTCAAAGTGCGATCGTTACTTTCAATCATGCGTTCTAGTGTTGTCCTGGAAAGAGATATCTTTTCTCCGGAACTCTGTTGTAATGTCCTCAAAATCATTAACATTCCCATCGTTGACGTTCGCAGATCGTGAGTCACAGCTTGCAAACAAACCAGTTTAATATTCGATGATTTCCCTGGCTCACTCATCTTATCTTCTAATTGAGAATTCGTTTCTTGTTCCCAAAACTGTTTTATTCGTCGTTCAGTCTGTCGCCGTTCTAAAATTAAAAAAGTAATTGCTGCGAACAAAAACCCACCTAGAACTAAGCAAGGATAACGTCCAACATCGGGAATTGTCGAAATCAAGAAAATGCTGTTTATATTCATATCCGCGAGGGGAATCGTGGCGGCTAAAATCTAGCTAATCAAAAAAAAGTTTGCCAAAGTCTCTGAAGAGACCGGGTGAGTGTATAGCCTCCGCTTGCTTATAATGGCTTATGCTCTTATACCCTTACAATGCTGCAATTAAACCTATGAATCTTCCCCTAAGTGGGTGAATTCAACTCTGCCTTTGGGATGGTAGTCTAAAATTGTCCTCATCGTAAATCTTTGCAATGGCTTCAGAAAGCGCCTCGCCTCTCTCTACCCTACGAATGATTATCGTAGAAGACGATCCTCTTATGCAGCTTGGCTTGGAGCAAGCTTTAGCAAATTATCCTCAGTATGAGTTAGTCGAGCAAGCAGAAGACGGCTACTTGGGTGTAGAAGCGGCTAAACGCCTGAAACCCGATCTCGTTGTCATGGACATCGGTTTACCTCGCCTAGATGGTATTGCAGCCACGCAACAGATCAAAGATGCGCTTCCAGAGGTACGGGTAGTGATTTTAACGTCTCATACGCTAGAAACAGAAATCATAGCTTCTTTGTCTGCGGGTGCAGATGCTTATTGTGTTAAGGGCGCGAGTATTGATAGATTGCTAATAGCGATCACGGCGGCTTCTGAGGGTGCAACTTACCTCGATCCCCAAATTGCTCAACTGGTTTTGACTAATCTAAAACCTTTTACACCGAGTACAGCCATTGGTAATCTCTCTACACGAGAAATAGATGTTTTAAAGCGAATTGTTCAGGGAAAGAGTAATAACGAAATTGCTGAAGAATTATATTTGAGTCCCAACACGATTAAAACTTATGTGCGAGGGATTATGAATAAACTAGCCGTAGATGACCGAGTTCAAGCGGCTGTTGTCGCATTGCGGTCTGGATTAGTTTAAGCCTAAGTATTATTAGTACGATTGGGTGAAAGGGTTAATCCTCTATCCCTAACAAAATCATCCAGCTAGGTGAGCTAACCGTAGGATGTAGATTCTTTGAGTTAAATCTTAAATTAAGAGTATCAACCCAAGGAATCGGTCAATGTCATGTATTTGATGTCACTTCAAACTTACTTTTACAAACAGCGCGAAGCTCAATTAAAAAACCAGAAGAGACATGAACAGAAGCTCAGAGAAGATGAATTGGCAGCAAATAATAAATCTGTGAGCGAGCGCTCACAGATTTATCAAAATTTGCGCCGAATGCAAGCTGATTATTACCAAAAGCGTCAAATTTTTTGGTAAGGTAAGGGCAAGAAATACAGTGAATTCCAGGTTTATGAAGCACAGTAGCAGCAGCTTGCAAACCAGTTTTTTAAGTGCTTAATATTCACGCTCATCGAGTGCAGTAGCAATTAGTGTATCAACCATCTTGGTAGTGGTAGGCGAGAACTGACGTCAAAAGGCTTTTAATTGTGACCACCATAAAGCATGAAGCAGTCATTGAGAAAACGACTCAAGGCACTAGCAGATTTAACGAGAGCTGAACTCGGGGAAGGGATGTCCCTCGGCTTCCAGAAACAGTCCCAATAACGCTTGCAGACTATCGCGTTGGTAAGCCGTCGGCATCAAACTGAGCAAGGTGTAGACTAGCGTTTGGGTGTGGGCAAGAAGGGTTTCTATTGTTCTTGCTTTATTTGATTAGATTTCACGCCCTTTTCTGCCATATATGGCAATTTCTTGCAATATTAGAACTATTGTACTGGTGCACTATCGGAGATGATAAAAATGATGAAATGTTAATCGCTGTGACGGCTGTTACTGTATGGGTTGAAATGGAGTAGTGCAATAATCTATTTCTAAAGATAGTGTTCATTTAGCCTTATATACTAATTCCAGTCCTATCTCACAGTTAGTAAGTTGACAATGATGAAAAATAAATGGTTGTGTTCGAGTTTTGTCGCTGTAACCGCAGCAGCAACACTTGTGGGGGTTAATTTAGAAGCCGCAACAGCAGTAACTTTATCTAGCAACTCGTTAAGTTCTTTAGCAACCAGTAGTACCCAACCTTTTTATTTGCCTAATTTAACAGGAGCATTTTCGGTTGGTACAGTTTCCTACCAGTTTACCGACTTCAACCGCACCGAAATTTTTGACCCTAGTGGTGCAGCAGGCAATCGACAGTTAGCCGTTCAAGTTTGGTATCCTGGTCAAGCGTTACCAGGAGCAAGTTCAAAGGCTTACCTTGAAGAGGCTGGAATACCGATTGTTTCTGGATTGTTAGGTATTGAACCGGATATTCTCAGTTCAATTCGTCCCCATGCTTTGTCCGCAGTCCCAGTTGCAACGGCTCAATCGCGTTATCCAGTTGTCTTTTTGTCTCCTGGGGGAGATACAGGTTTCCTAGAGCAGTATACAGCCCAAGCAGAGGAGTTAAGCAGTCACGGCTACGTTGTGGTCGGCATGTCCCACACCTACGAATCGCTGGTAACAGTATTTCCAGATGGGCAAGCTATTCAAGCAAATCTCGATTTGCTGCCCAGCTTTAATCCACCCCCAGAAACTTTAGAAGATTTCCAGAAGATGTTGGAAACTCGCAAACAGCTAGTTGATGTCCGAGCGGCTGATGCTCGCTTTGTATTGGATCAACTAGAGCAAATCAATGCCAATGACCCCAAAGGGTTGTTAGCAGGAATCTTAGATCTAGATAATGTTGGGATCTACGGGCATTCTATAGGGGGTGTCACGGTTCCTGAAGTTCTGCGTTCTGATTCTCGCTTTAAAGCAGGATTAAGTTTGGATAGCGATCCATTCCTGGGTTTTGAACATGCCATTCCGGAAGGATTAGACCAAGCTTATATGATTGTTTCCGATCGCAATAATTCTGCCAACTACGATAATGTAGACGAATTTTTTGCCTCGCTAGGGTTAAGAAATGATGGTTACAGTGTGGCAATTGGAGGCATGGGGCACGGTAATTTTTCGGATAATCCGCTCCTTTCGCCCCTTCTTTTAGCTAATGGTTTTCCACCAGAGAGGTTACAGTTGGGTTCTATCGATCCTTTATTAGGTACGCAAGTTGCCAATGCTTATAATCGTGCCTTCTTTGATCGGTATCTCAAAAATATAAATTCTCCTCTACTTCAGGGTGCATTACCTGATGGAATGAATCAAGAGGATATAACGTTTGTCAAAGTATCCCCTGCTACTTCTATCCCAGAACCTTCTACAACTGTTACTCTATTCGGATTAGCAGGATTAGGATTACTCACTACTAAGAGAAAGAAGACTTGTTAGGGGAAATAGTCTGAAGTCTTCAACCTGTTAACCATAAAGCGATCGCCTGTAGTGAATGGCGATCGCTTGAATATTTACCCTCGCAGGTAAAAATTGGTTAGTGGTTAACTATAGCAATGAGCAAGGGCTTTAGTTTTTGGCAGGAAGAAAGTTATCGTGGAGACTTACTAAACCATCACCGTAGATAACTTTAATTTCATGCTTACCCCCGTTTTTTCTAGAAAGAGTATAGATAAAATGCTGATGCTCTGAATTTAATCCTGTCAATTCATAATTGAGAGTATCTAAGGAGAACAAATTTTTATACTGTGCTAGAACTGCATTGAGTTCTTCTTTACTAAACGATTCTTCCTCGATGTTCACAATTTGACTTAATTGCTCAATTTCTTGGCTTTTAATTGCGCCCATATATCGTTCTACTAAACGATTAGCGTAAAAAGAATAGAGCAAAAATGGCTCGGTCAAACGAATAGTTTGGTCTTGATAAACAGCAATTTCTTTGCTAATGCCACTACTGTTATAGATGCGGTAATTAAAGCGTTGGATAGGAGTTCGATTGCCTGTTTGACCGAGTTGTTCAATATTAAGGCGTTCAAAATTAGTAATTTTTCCCCCTTGAAAGTAAGTCTGATAATGGTTGAGGGCTGCTTGCACATTTTCAGTGGTACGATCGCGCTCTAGCAAGTAGGGAATAAAGAAGTCAACATCTTTCTCATTAATTGCCTGAATCGTTGCCACAATTAACGCATCAGCTTGTTCAGGTGTTAGAGGCTTTAACGTTTGAGCGTCTGGAACTTGAGTAGTGGTTTGTGGGGATAATGTTTCCCTTTGGGTGGGTAGTTGTGCTGCTTGAGTGCATCCTAAAAGGAGGAAGCTAAACAGCATACTGATGAAAATTTTTGACTTATTCATGGCTTGAAGTGGGCAATATTTTTATCTAAATTACGCAACTGGTATATTATTTTCAGTTCGTAGTGAGGAATCAAGCCCTCATTTCTAAGGGTTAAAGCCCTTACTACAAACAAAAAAATTTTTTTTGACACTTGCGTAAGTCCTAAGAATTTCTAGATGTGCAGCCAACATTTAATGAAGGAATGTCTTCAACAGCTTGTTCGCAATACTCATCAAGATCGATTAATAGTCAAGGTGTACTCTCCTGCTTCAAACAAACCATTGCTTTGCACTTTGCCTTGCACATGGATCTGATAGGTTCCTGTTTTTGGGAGCTTAAAGCTAAAGCGGTTCGGATCAGAATTGTGAGCAGAAAGTCCATTAGAAGCAACGGAAAATTCATCAGGATCGAAAACTGTAACAAGGGGATTAAATTGGTTACTCTCAACAGCAATTGTTACTGTCTGACCTGCTTGACCGGAAAAATTATGACGGTTTATTTGTCTTTGCCCAATCCATCCACCCTCCCGCACCTGAGAATTACGAGGTGGTTGAGGAAGACGAGGCTCAACCGGGGTTTGCCCCCCATTTTCCTGAATTGCTAGGGTATAGTTTCCCCGTGCGGAATTTCTTGCTCCTTTGACAACAACCGTATAAACTCCAGTTGTAGGAAGATTTACCCGAATTTGAGAGTTTGTCCCATTAGCATTATCATTCTCAGCAATTAAACGACCATCTGGATCGTAGAGTTCCAAGTAAGAATCGAACTGGCGACTATTTAAGGAGATGGTAACAAATTGATTGAATTCAGCACGAAATTCGTAAGTTTGGTGGCTTCCTTGGTTCAATCGCCCCTCTTGACGAATATTTAATCGAATAGACTGAGCGTAAAGGGGTTGGGAGATCAATAGGGGTTGGATGAGGGGAATTCCTGCGATCGCTAAAGGCATCAGAAACAATAAACTGCTCTTAGTTAGAAATTTCATTGTTGCTAGAAGGTTAAAATTGAAGCTGTTTCACTAATCAGTTTTGAGCAATCAGTAATTTTCTGAATTTCTTACGCCTACTCATAACTTATTTAGTATTCGATCACCAGCATATTCGGCTGCAAAGCTATTTACCTTCCCCCATCTTGCTCATGCTGTTGGGTGAAACTATTGGGGCTAATAAATATGATAAAATTTGTTATCTGTTGGAGGAAGTTGAGACAGTGATCGCTGTCTGGTTCTGTGGGATGCATGGTACAAACTATAAAAGGATTGTGGGGATTCATCTAGCAGTGATTGCAGCTTATCTTTTCAAGACTGCTCCGGCTGCTGTTGAAGGGTGTGATCGCGCTCCTCTCAAGAGCAACACCGCAAGGTAGAATGCGGTCTGTGCGATTTGCGGATTGACTTATGGCTTTGAAGCAATAGGCCTCATGGAAAAGTCGTAGATGGGATGGTTACAGTTGGGAAAGTAATATATGACAATGTAGAGCCGGATCTTCCGCCAGTGCGATCACCAGTTAAGAAATGTATGTAGGACAACTCGGAAGAAAATCCCCTATCAACTCCAATCGAGGGTTTTGGTTTTATTGAGAAGAACTCCCGAACCACTGCTAAGAATGCGCTCACCCCAAGTTGTTGTACTTAAATTTTGATAGGACTCAGCGTAACTAGCTGCGACCCCTAAAATATGAATTGAATACAGTGATATAACTGTGATTAATTTTTCGATGCTACTCGGAACCCTGGCTTTTAGAGCCAGGGTATTTTTTATATTTTGGTTCCAATTAAAATTAAGGGCATAAAACTTGTGCCTTAAAGACGACCGTTTATGAGATACATTTTTAAAGTTAGTACAACGCGCCTGAAACCCATTGATACCGTGTCTTATAACCCATCTTTTTATTTATGTCTCGTGAGACAATTAATAAATGAGTTATAAGACGTTTTAATGAAAATTGGGTATTGCAGAGTTTCATCCAACGACCAAACATTAAAAGTTTTTAGATAAACTATTTCAAATGCAAGAAGCATGGTTGCCAGCGTTAGAGTACTGGTTTCTACCTGAACTTGATCCTGAGTTGAATTTAAGATTGTTGATGCAAGCTAATGCGATTACCTATAAACCCATCGCATAATCCCTGCCTAACAAGCCCAATGCAGCGGATTCTCATATATCGCTGGTGCTGAGTTTTAGGCATCTAACACCGCTAGCAGCTTCCTAGTCCGGCATTTCCTCGATGCTTCGTGGTTCCCTGTTGGGCTGCTGGTTCATCTGATGACGGTAACGACTGGACGCCTCATAGACTTCCTTGCGTAAACGCTGAATCGATCCCAGCGGCTGATGCTCTGCAATACAATGCCAGGCGTTGAACGACAAGACGTCATCCACGTACACCTGCCGGGCAGGACTGTATGCCTCCTGCATCCCAATTGTGAGTTTGGCGATCGCCTGGTAAGGACTTTCCCCTTCTGACCACTCAATCGACGCATCCTCGATCGGCATCGTCTCTAGATTCGTGCAAAGCTGGACACGGAGTTCATACTCGGCAGACTGTTGCCGGAAGAACTCAACGATTATATCTCGCAGTACAGAAGCGTTCTGTGTATCAATGCGTTTGCCAATGAGCGGCTGAAGGCTGGCGGAGACGGGAGTGATACTCAATTTAGCAATGTAATCTCCATAGCGCAGGGCAGCAGAGGTATGGTAGGTTTCCCCCAGAATGTGAGTTTCGGGCTGGGTGAGGCCTAACGCGCTCGGATAGAGGTTGATCCCTACTTTCTGAGTCATCGCATTGGTCATTCGAGCAACCGTTCCGAATAGCTGTTGTGCTTCCTCTGGGGCACTGACCACAACCTTTTCCTGGAGCAACTGCTCTGGGAGAAAGCGAGCAATAGTGCCCGATGGAAAGACCGGACTGTTAATCATCAAAAAGTCCTGAGTCACAGCATCAGGTTCCGTCTCTAGGAGCTTCGGTCCTGCCACGCCAATAACCTTGATGCCCATGCCGCGGAAGCAAGATAGACCATCCGGCATGATGTCACCGGGAACGGTTGAGAAGCGAATCATCACCGGATAAGTGCGGGGTTGGCAAAACAATCCCTGCGCGAGATGGGCAGGCAAGTTGTCGTAGATCCTCAGTTCCCCCTTCAGTCCGCCATGACTCTTGGCATGAGCGCCCCGCATGGCATGGCGATGTTTATCAAACACCTTCTGCCCCTGCCGGGCAACGGAATCAACGATTTCGCGAATCAGCCGCTCCTCGTCGGGTTGCTTGACTTCTAAAGTTTGGGAGTAACGGATGAATGGTTTAGGGGTGAGCATTGAGCGATCGATTCTGTGGGAACTGAACTTATACATCTGTAGTTTAAGGATTTGCTCCTGGCTCCTGTACTTCATCCTACTTAAGGAGGAAATGACTCAGAAGGCAAAACGGCAAAACGCTCTCGATGACCGCATTGAATCCGGTTGTTTAGCAAACGCGGCAAAAACAACTTTAAGGCTAGAACCTTTGCTGAGCGAATGTTTCAATCTCTCTTTTCTGTAGAATTCAAGACATTTAAATCGTTAAAACCTTTGATGAGTAAAGCTTTCACCCAGAAAAATCTCACGATTACAACTCTCATCAGCTAAAAATCGCTGCATCTGGGCTGACTCCTATTGAGTGCGGAAGAGCAAAGGAAGCGTCGCGTATCCGATACGGGTGAAGGTAGACTCATGGAAGTTAACTGACAAACAGAACTATGACGAACTCTGCAAAACATTACCCCGAAAAGCTTTTACTTTAAAAAACCCTGGTCAGTATCAGAGGAAAGCTTGAAGTCCAAAAAATGTGAATAACAATCTATCCGGTTCGCGTAGTGCTGATATTTGCCGCCCTTGTAAGCCTCCGAAACGCGATTACTATTGTTGCAGTGCTTCTCGGGGCTAAATAATCTCGTTCATTGTCCGGTCGGGCTTACTTAATCAGCGGCTTGGGTTCTCATAGCAACTCTACCTAAAACAGTATTTGGTTGGGCGAATCCAGCAACAGTGAAACGCTCATGAATCCGTTAGCCGCTGAGAGTAACTCCACCGAAAAGAGTCCAATTAGGCGGAGTCCAACTCCCTCATTCTGGCATACTCAAAGGTTATTCAATACTTAAAAATATATAATTTTGCATACGCATAATACTGTTATTCCAGCGGAATATAGTTTCAGCTAGGCTTGTAGAAGCACCTCTGAAAACATCATGATTATTGCAATCGCATCCCTCAAGGGTGGTTGCTCAAAAACCACTACGGCTATTCATCTGGCAGCTTATCTTCAAACCAAAGCGCCAACCTTGCTTATTGATGCAGATAAAAATCGCTCAGCGCTGACCTGGGCACGACCTGACAAACTTTCCTTCAAAGTCGTCTCGGAAACAGCAGCACCCAAATATATCAAAGACTATACCCACATTGTTATAGATACACAGGCTCGCCCCTCCCCTGAAGACTTTGAAGAATTAGCCGATGGATGCGACTTGCTCGTACTGCCGACAACTCCACGAGGATTGGATTTAGATGCCCTGGCACAGACAGTCGAAGTTTTGCAGCCACTGGGAGCTAAATTCAAAATCTTACTGACCCAGATTCCAGCTCGCTCCGCTGCCGCTAAAGATGCTCGACAATCTTTGGAAGATTTAAAACTGCCAATATTCAAAGCTGAAATCAAAAGATTAGTTGCCTTTGAGCGATCGCCTTTACTCGGCGTCACCGTTAAAGATTATCCCGACCCACGCGCTTTAGATGGTTGGAAAGGATATGTCGCAATGGGCAAGGAGATTCTGAAATGACTCCAAAAAAAGGTAAAGACGAATCGATGTTCAAATCCCTACTTAGCCAAGCTCGTGGCAAGGATGACCAACCGGAAGAAACTTTTATAGAACCAGCTCCTATAGAACCAGCACCGGAAGCAGTTGAACCTCGGAAAGCTGGCAGACCCAGAGGACGGAGAAGTAATCCTGATTACACTCAAATATCTGCTTACATCCCGCTGGATCTGCTCTTGGAAGTACAAACAGAATTATTGAAAGAGCGGAAATCGAAACGACAACGGAGCGCTATCGACGTGAGTCGGTTGGTGGAGGAACTGCTACAGAAATGGGTAGACGAGCGTAGATAAAAAGTTAAGTGCCAATTGGCGCGATTGTTCGTGGAAAAGAGAAGGGTGTTAGAGACTAAATAGTTAACTCGGTTTATCAAAAGGTTAATTACATCCCCATTGGAAAATACATAGGGATTGGGTACTTCATTTCGACTTGAGTGCGCTCCGCCTTGTAGCGTGCAAGGAAAGCGGCTACCGCACCTGCAAAGGACGGTTCAGACGGCAGCGCCTGTTTCACCATTGCCTCGGTGATAAAACTGAACTGGGCAAACTGCGTGGAATAAGCCCAACCGTCTGGGCTGTGGTCAGATAAGACTTGCTGCTTCTCGAAGGTGCTGAGCTTGTTGATGATTGCCTGAATATCTGACCCGGAGCCAACACGAGACAAGCGGTTTGGGTTGAGCCATGCGTCGAGCTGATGGAGGTTGGCACGTGTATCAACCTTAGCGAACTCACTGCCGTCCTGGTAGCCGATGCCCACAGTCGGCATGGTGTCCTTGTTTGGGTCAAAGCCGGAACCGCGAGGTGTGAAAATATTTCCGAGGTTCATGCCATATTTCCAGCGATCGCCAATGTCTTGGATGTTGGGTTGATCGAAACTTGGAACGGTGCCGGAATTGTTGTAAGGGCCTTTGGATAACTTGTCCTCGCCAGTCCACCATGCGCCAAGTCCGGCAAATCTCTTCTTACGAGCAAGGTAGTTAAGCTGCTCCACTGACTCTTTCGACATCCTACTGTACATGGGCTGGATTAGGGTCTGCTCCTCAGCAAGAACCTGTATATCCCAATTGAGCGCCGCCCTACCCTTAAGTGAACCACCGTCAAGCAACTTCTTCAGTTTGGGTAGCACATTATCGAAGATGACCTGGTTGCCCTCGCGCATGATACCCTGCAACTCGACGTTGGCCATGCCAAGCGCGTCGTTGGCTATCAAGTGTTCCGCATCCATGTCCGCGATCTGGTGCGCGCCGTTTGCGACTACATATGCGGCGAGCGCCCAGCGCGTGGTATAGCCTAGGGAAGCGGTGTATTCGTAGAACCACTTGTAGAAGTCGCGCCGCTCTACAACCTTCACGTACTGACTCGAATCGACAGCGTTGAGGTTGGTCAAGCAGGCATCTTTCCATCGCTGTGTGTTGTTCTGGCGGTCTGTGGTAGTCCAGTCCTGCTTGCCCCGAATATTACTGTCATATCTTACCTCCTTGCGATGGATTGCCGCTGGCGCAGTGCCGTTTACTGTGGTGCCCACTTGCTGCACCACATGAGTCAACTCATGCGCCGTCAACTCATTATTCCCCGGAGACTTCCCTGCCCCAAAGTAAACATCACTCCCATGAGTAAAAGCCTGAGCGCCCAACTCCCGATTCATCTGCACCGCTTCACCACCCGTATGCACTCGCACTAAGCTAAAATCAGTACCAAATCGGGGTTCCATGAAGGAGCGTACTTCATTAAGTAAAGGACTTCCGCCACCTTTACTTTTATTCAGATGAGTTTCAATCTCACTACTCGCTTCATGACTCCCATCTGATTGAACTCTTCTTTGCAATAAAGATTTTCTTTGAATTGGCTGCTGTGGTTCCTGACGTTGAGCAGCACGGAGTATAGAGGCAGTTAAAGGCGACTTTGATTCTTCACTGGGTTGACGTTGAACAGATGATTGGCTATCTGGGGTAGGCATTGCCATCACCTGTGCGGCTACTTGATCAGCTTCCTGCTCATATTTATCCCTTGGCGGCCCGATTGTAAGTTTGGGTTGAATAACTTGGGGGAGATCGCCATAGACTTTCACCTGAGCGAAGTGATGACCAAAACGAGTAGCTCTATCTAGTTGTGTTTGTAAGTCAGGTTGCTCACCGAATTGCTCGGTTGCGACTGGTTCTACTTCAGATAAAAATGAGCGTTGCTGAAATTGTGGCTGAGCCTGGGTGGTGGTAGTAGTCGGTGTTGATGAGGTTTTTACTTGGGCTTCGACTTTTTCGCTCATGAACTCCACCTAACGTGATTTTTCGGATTGTTATTGGGTTCTCTTTGCCGTTTGCTGCGTTAGCTTTACACCTTAGTGCTGCTATTTTATTAGAGGTTTTCTGAAACCTCCGTGTATTTACATAACTCTTAAACTCGGTCAAAGTCACCGCAACAATCGTCTCTATTAAAGCTAAAACTACTGGATTATTACTCGATGTTTACTGGCAGATGTCCCTGCTGTGAGATGCTCTTTAAGATGAAAAAACCGCCCTCAGTACATTGGGATTGCTCCCGGCGCGGATGGGTGGATGATAGCGGGTGAGCGATCGCACTTTTTAATCACACCAACGCTCAGTAATTTAGATACCTGCCCAACCAAAAATTAATTTGAAAAGAGCGATAGCAACAAAGACTTATTACGTCCCAATTGGAACTGGGGCAGCTATCTCTTTTAATTTCAGACGCAAGTACAAACGATTGATACACGCTACAGCGGTTCATCTCATTTAATCACTAGCCGATTGTCTAGACACTTAACTAAACATTTAATTAAAACAGCTACTTGACTAAGTAGTTTGTCTCAATAAAAGACTTCCCTAAATGGGACAATTAATTAAGCATTAAAAAAACGCTGGGATAAGGATTTCAGCCGCTAGATTTTATGAGCCTTAAATGGGACAGATCAAACTACGAAAATCAGTCATTTACTGCCGAGTGAGTACAGGCGAACAAGATTGCGATCGCCAAGAAAAAGATTTACTCGCTTATGCGGCACGAGCAGGTTTTGAAGTGGTCAAGATTTTTAGAGAATCTGCATCAGGCTCAAAAGACGACCGACCAGAACGAAGGAAAGTTTTGGCATTAGCACAGGCACGAAAAATTGACGCAATTCTCGTAACCGAGCTAACCAGATGGGGGCGCAGCACTATCGACCTAATTACTACACTGCAAGAATTACAAAGTCGAAAAGTGTCGCTCATCGCTCAGACTGGATTGGAATTTGACCTGTCCACACCACAAGGAAAGTTAATCGCAACCTTGATGTCAGGGCTGGCAGAATTTGAACGCGACCTAATCAAAGAGCGAGTACGGTCGGGCATGGCAGCGGCTAAATCGAGAGGTCAAAAGTTCGGTAGACAACCGGGGTACATTCCGGCTCTAGTTCGAGAAAAAGAATCAAAGGTGCTGGAGCTAATACAGCAAGGACTGTCCTACCGGAAAGTTGCCGAGTCACTGGGGCTTTCAAAAAACACCGTGATGAGAATTGTGCGGGATTCACGAGAAGCGCTGCCGAATCAAAAATAAACTCCAATAGCGCGATTACACCATTGGGATTTCCCGGAGACCCGTCCCAATTGGGACGAAATGAGAATAATCGCCTCAAAGTCAAAGTTCAGATCCAGATGGTTGTAGCTAGGAGTACGGCTAGGAAAAGAAGAGATTTTATCCCGTTTAAGTTCTCTTGAATCTTGCATCAGGGTCACTACTTGTCAATGCCTAATTTTCCCGTCATCCACTTAACCGACTCATGAGATAGGTTATTCATCAAAAAAAGTCCTCTTATCTTCAACATTGAAAGAGTAATTGATCAGCCAAAGTTTTCTGACTTTTAAAAATAGGTTCGATGAGGGAGTAGAAAAGAGTTATTTAACTGAGCTGTTTATCAATTCTTGACCCGATTGTATTGCAAAGGTTCTGCCTATCGATAGTAGAACACTATTTATAACACTTGGTATAGTTGGTGAGAATGTACTTGATGGCTTGTGCTTCATGCCTGTAATTGACCAGTCCGACCTAACCTCTCTCGTGCGGGAAACGCGGCAACGTCTGGAACTCTCACAAACCAAGTTTGCACAGAAGCTAGGGGTTTCATTTCAGAGCGTTAATCGTTGGGAGAATGGGCGGACTAAGCCCTTGCCGATTGCGTTGAAGCAGATTGAACACTTGCTGCATCAGAT